>JADFNT010000014.1 GCA_022563215.1 Pseudomonadota bacterium | reverse complement strand
ACGCTTTTTCTCGTCTCTTTCTTTAGCGCCCGGAAGAGTGTGCCAATAGTCTCCTTGTACTTCAATAGCTATTTTCTCATGTTCCAGCATGAGATCAATTTCTCTTTTACCAAGAAAATCTAGCTTGTTCCAGCTACTCCATTTCGGTGAATCTTGCTGTCGTAGAAATCCAGCCAAAGCTATTTCAATATGGCTCCACCCACAAGGTGCCAATTTTCCACCGCGCTTGATATGCTCAGAGACCTCCAAGAAGTGATCTCCGATTACTTTAATGTCATCCATGACATGATCAATAGTGTCAAAGCGCAAGTGAGGTGGTGACCCCTTATGAATTAGCCTATTCACTACGTCTTCCGGAATAAATTGTACTTCCAGTGGTCGGCGCGCTCCAAAGTGAGAAAACTCCACTCGAATCGCATTCTGCGAGACGAAATTCAAGCGCGTGATGAAGTCGCCGGTCTTGACCCGCGCCTCGACGGCCATCCCCGGCATCAAGCGCTTCTTGTTCTCTCCGCGGCCGACGAAATCCCGCTCCAGGGCGATGATCCCCTTGTAATAGGGCTCCCCGTCGCCGTCGACGAAGGTCGACGAAGAAATTTCCTTTAATGTCCCTTTCAAGGCGCCGTAACGGGAAAACCCGGCGGCCTTGACGTTGACGGTCACCGGCTGTCCGGCGTGGACCCGGTCGATATCGGCGGCGGCGATCCTGGCCTCGACGACCGCGTCGCCGCCAAGGGGAATGATTGCAACCACCACCTTGCCCGGCGCCACGGCGGCGCCCAGAGTGTGGACTTGGGCCCCTTGAACGACCCCCCTGACCGGGGCGGTAACATCCAGACGGTCCATTCGTTCGTTCAGGCCCTCCAGGGACTGATTGATGGCGTCCAATCGTTCGGTGATGATCGCCAATTCATCCAGCGCCCTTTCCTTGAGACGGGGTTCAAGGGCCTGATACCGGTTTTTGGCTTCCCCCAGGGCCTTGCCGGTGACCTGACGGGTGTCGGCCAAATTAGCCAGGTCCCTGTACGCCTTGTCGACCTGGCGCTTGGTTTTGGCGTAAACGTCCTTGGGCGTCAGTCCTTTTTTGAACAGGTCCTCGCGCAGCAACAGCTCCTCTTCCAGGATATCGGCATCCTTGGACAGCTTTATTTCCTGCTTGGCGATGCTGTCCATTTTCGCCTGCGTGTCCGTGACTTTGGCTTCCAGGACACGGCGGCGCTTTTCCATCAGTTCCTTGAGGGCGGCAAAGATAAGACGCTCTTTTTCCACATAAGGCCGATAGCTTGCCTGAACGAAGGAGAAATCCGGCTCGCCGCCTCGGCCCAGCGCCCTTAACTGTGCCGCCAGCAAGCCAACTTCGACTCGCTGGACCTGAATCCTGTCAAGCGCGCTTTGGGCTTCACGGGAATCGAAACGGATCAGGGTTTGCCCCTCCTCGACGATTTCGCCGTCGCTGACCAGGATTTCCGAGACCGTTCCGCCGTCCTGATGGCGAACCATTTGGGGCTCTCCCGAAGGGATGACCCGGCCAGCGGCTATTGTCACGTCATCGATACCGATAAAACCCGCCCAGACGGTAAGAGCCAAGACCGTCACGGCGCACGTGGCCGCGGCTTTCTTGCCTAGTTTGGGGCCACCCTCTTCGGCCAGGGCCACGGACTGCGCCAAGACCCTTGCCGAACGGGCGCCCCGGGAAAGTCCCGGGTGTTCGGCAATACCGGTGTCGGGTGTCATGTCGCTCATAGGAAATTCCCCGGCGTTTTCGGCATCACCACCTTCGGCCGGCCAACGGACCGGACACTGCCGTATTCAAGCCAAATGATCCTGTCCGCCATTTTCAGGTGGCTGGGCCGGTGGGTGACGATGAAAACGGTTTTTTCCCCGCGCATGTTCGATATCGCCTGCATCAGGGCTTGATCGCCTTTCTGGTCCAGGCCGTTGCCCGGTTCGTCCAACAACATGATCGGCGCCCGTTTCAGGTAACCACGGGCCAGGTTCAGGCGTTGCAACAGGCCGGGCGACACCTGCCCGGAACCACGGTCTCCGAGCCGGACATCGAAGCCCGTGCGTTTCCATTCGCCAGAGCCTTGTTCCAGGGCTTCGATATCCTCCAGCGCCCCTGCCTGACGCACCGCCCAGCGCAGGTCGTCGTCGGTGGCGGTGGGATGGGCCAGACGCAGGTTCTGGGCGATGGTGCCGTAGAAAAACTGCGGCGTTTGGGGCACGTAGGCGACCGCTTGGCGAAGCTCCGCCGGCGGAATGTCGCGGACGTCCCGGCCGTCGATCCGGACGCTTCCAGAGGTCGCTTGGTACAGCCCGGCCAGCAATTTGAACATCGTCGATTTGCCGGCCCCGTTGGAGCCGAGGACGGCGATGATCTTTCCGCTTTTGATGTCGAAATTGGCGCCATCGAGGGCCGGCAGCGAATCCGCCTCGTATTGCATGGTCACGTTGGTAAAGGTGATCCGGCCTTCGATCTTTTTATCGGGCTCTTTACCGGACAGTCCCCGCACGGCAGGTTTGGCCGTCTTTTCATGTGTGGTTTCGATCCGCATCAGATCATTGAGGTGATCGACGCCGGATTCAACCTGGGTAACCCGGGTCAGCGAAACCAGCCCGGTCTGCAATGGCGCCAGCGCCCGCCAGACGAGGATCATGCACGCCACCAGGGCGCCATAGGACATATCGCCGGCCTCGACCCGGAAAGCCCCAATGGCCACGGTGGCGAACCCGGAGGCGACCATCACCACGTACGAAACCGTTTCCAGCAAGGAGGTGAATTGCGCCAAATAAAAACCCCGGAGCGCGGCGTCGGCCGACAATTGGCGGTAACGCCCAAGCCAGGTGGCCTCGGCGCCGCAATATTTTATCGCCCGCATGCCGCCCAGGATTTCGATGGTTAGTTCCTGCTTTTTCGCCGCCGCCTCTGAATCCTTGGCCGCGATCTCGCCGATCTTGGACATGGCCGCAAGGCCAAGCCCGCCGACCAGGGCCAGTATGACGATGGGCACAAAGGCGATGGCCCCGCCCAGATAGGCGACCATGGCAATGAAAACGACAACGAAGGGAAGCTCAAACAACACCGGCGCCGCGGGGCCGGTGAGGAATTCGCGCATCGTTTCGAAGTCCTTGATCCGCGATGCCTGGGCGCCGATGGCGGCGCGTTCGATCATCGCCGCCGGCAATTGCAGGATCTTGCGGAACACCTCGATGCCGACGATGTTGTCGAGCCGGGCGCCGACGAATGAGAAGATACCGAAACGCAGGGTCCTCAGGACCAGATCGGAAATAACCGCGATGCCGGCGCCGATGGCCAGATAGGCCATGGCCTGGACCGAGCCGGCGGCGATGGCTTGGTCGTAAACCGCCATCACGAACAACGGCAACGCCAACGCCAGCAGGTTGAGAAGAAAAGTTATGCCGAGGGCCAGAAAGGCCAGCCCCTTGAACCGTTCGACGACGGCCCCTAACCAGTCCCCCCCCTCGCCAACGGAGGCCTGGGCGCCGCCGTCAAGGGGGCTAAAAACGTAGGCCGTGCCCGTCCAAGCCTCCCGGGGCAGGCTGACATAGCGTCCCTGGGCCGTGTCGAAGGCTTCGACGTTGTCCGCATCCAGACCCGCCACCACCAGGGCGTCGCGGCCCTCGGGCAGAAACAGGCACGGCACCATATCGGCAACGATATCATTCAGGGCCGTCTTTTCGGCATCGCTTTGGTAGCCCATTGCCGCCAGAACGTTGCGTAGCGCGGTAATGTCGAAGCTTTCCTGGAAATGCGGCAGGGCCTCGGCCACCTGTTGCGGATCCCCCTGCCAGCCCAATGTTTCCAGCAACGGCAGCAGGGAGGCGGACAAATCGTTGGGCCGGGCGATCCCGGCCAGGGCCCCGTGGGATGCCCCATCGCCGGCGGCCACGGGCAGGGAAAACGGCGATCCCGACAAAACCGCCGGGCCCGCCGGCGGCGCGGCCAAGGCTTCACCGGGGATTTCACCAAGGGGAGGAACGGCGTTCATGTCGCCTCCTCGGCCAAGGCGGTTTGATCCGCGGTTTGATCCGCGGTCTGATCCGCGGGCGTCCCCGCTTTGCCGGCTTGAAGATCGTGTTCGAACAAGGTGTCGCCGCGGATTTCGAAGACCCGGTCGGAAAGCCTGAGCATCGATGGCCGTTGGGTGACCAGGATCAGCGTCACCCGGCCCTTCAGGCGCATCAACAGGTCATTCAACAGGGCGTCACCGGCCCCGTCGATGAAGGAATTGGCCTCGTCGAACAAAAGCACCCGGGGTTTATCGACCAGCGCCCGGGCGATGGCGATCCGCTGGCGGGTACCGCGCGGTATTTTGTCCTCCGCCCCCTCGCCGATGATCATGTCATAGCCCAGGGGCAGACTGGCGATCACATTGTCCAATCCCAAAAGCTTGCCGATATCCAGGGCGTCGTTGGCGAGGTCGTCGCGGAACATGGTCAGGTTTTCCAGGATCGTGCCGTGGAACATCACCGCTTCCTGCGGCAGGTAGGCGATCTGATGGCGAACGTTGGCAGGATCGCACTCGCGAAGATCGTAGCCGTCGATGCGCGCGGTCCCGTGGTTGGGCGTCAATACCCCCATCATTAGGTACAACAGAGTCGTTTTGCCGCTGGCGCTGGGACCGACAATGCCGACGGTTTGCCCCGGCTCGATGCGCAGGGTGACGTTTTGAAAGATCGGCGGCAGATCCTCGCCGTCCTTGCCCTTGCCGTAACTGAAGCTCAGGTTCTTAAAATCAAGGGCGCCCTCAATGGTTGGCAGTTCCAAAAGCCCCGTCGGCTTTTCCACCGGCATGTCGAAAATCACCGACAGCCGGTCACGGGCCAGCCGCGCGGCTTGAAAGCGGGTCCACAGCCCGGCGACGGTTTCCAGTGGCTGAACGGCGCGTCCCGCCAAAACGATCGAAGCCAACAGGCCGCCAACGGTCAGGGTGGCGTCGTTAACCTGGAAAGCCCCGAAACCGGCAACGCATAAGACAACGAGGAGGGAGAAAAAAGCGCCCAGGCTTTGCACGAACCCCTGGTGGCGGGCCAACCGGTAATTGGCCTCGGCCGAGGTTTCCTGCAGCCGCTCATAACGGCGCTGCATTTGTTCTTCCATGCCGAATCCCTTGACCGTGTGAATGCCGCCTAAGACTTCGAGGATGAACCCCAGCCGCCGGTCATCGGCTTGCATCCGCCCTTCCAACACCTTCTCGAGCCGGCCCCAGACCCATCCGGCGGCAAAGAACAGGACGATCAAAACCACCGGAACAAGAACCAGGGGCCCGGCCAGATAGGCGATGACACCGAGATAAAAAACCACGAACGGAAGATCGAAAATCGCGTTCGCCGCCGGCCCGGAATAAAATTTCCTGAGCGCCCCCAGGGCGTTCAGGCGTTCCATATAGGCTCCGGCGCCCAGTTTTTCAAAATCGATGATATTGGTGTGCAGCAGCCGGCCCAGGGCATTGCAGCTTGTCATGTGTTCGAACCGGGCGCCCATCCAGCCGCCGACATAGGAACGGCCGACGCGTAACAGGGCCTCCAGCACCAGGGCGCTGCCGATGCCGATGATCAGCCAAACCAAGGCGCCGTGGTCACGTTCCGGGATGACATGGTCGAAAACCTGCAACAACGACAGCGGCAGGGCCAGCCCCAGGATACCGAGGAAAACCGACGCCACGGCCATATCGAAAACGCCGCCGGGCATGAAGGCAACAGTACCCAGGGGCTGTTGGCCGATCGGGTATTCCTTGGCTTTGCGATTGAACATGCGCACGTTCCCAGCCGCCGCGATATGCAATTCCCGGGCGGGAACGCACCCTTGAGGCGCCTTCCCCCGAGATCCCTTGGCGGGGTCCCCTGGTGAGGCCCCCTGGATAGGGCTAGAAAAGTATAATTAAGATTTCCTTAGCGCGGCGGTAAAAAGTCCGCCGATTCAAGGACGTGTCCACGGTTTCAGGGCAAGGCGGCGTCCAGGTCGCGGATGATCTCGCGGGCCACCGCCATCGCCTCCGCGCGGACCAGGCCGACCTTCATCCTGGGATCATAAAGGGTCTTCAGGACAATCAGGTCGGTGCGGGTCAAATCGGTGCGGCGGCTGCGGTCGGAAAAGATCGATTTCTCGATCCTGTTGTTGTCATTTGGCAGCCCCAGAGCCTGGGTCATTTCCTCTAATAAACAATGGTTTATCCTAATTAGTAAACGTTCTGAATTAACCACGATAATGGCGTTTTTGATCTTGCCGGTGGTGCCGTCGGCCCAAACCAGAAAGTAACACCCGCCTTCCGACGCCAACCTTCTCAGCAGCTTCGGATTGGCCTTAGCCAGATAGGGATTGCCCATCTGCCGGCGGGGGACGAAATTAATCATGAAATTGGGCGGCTCGCCGGTCTTTTTGGAGTCTTCGGTCTTCAGTTTCGTCGCCTTGATCAGGCTGTTGAGGTGCTTCTTGATGAACTTCAAGTGGGTTTTTCTGACCTTCACCTGCTTCAACCGAAGTATCTCGCGCCCGTCCTTTTCGATTAAAACCTCCTCGAAGGAACGGATCGCCACGCGCAAGGGCTGGGTCCATTTCTTGACCACCCGGGAGGGCTGAACGTCCTTAATTTCCGATTGGAAAACAATGGAATCGAAATATTCGACCAGTTCATCCAAGGACAGGGATCCCTTGGTTTCCGCCGCCTTTAAAGGTAACGGTCCGACGGCGGCGGCCCAAAGAAACACCGCGGCAAAATAAGCGACCCGTGGCATTAACCGTTCCCGGGACGGATGGTCCAGGATTTGAGCATGGCGTCGGCAAACGGACGGAAGGTCCTAAATCGCGAATCCGGCGCCGTGTAGGACCAGATATGGGCCACCGTGCCGGATGGCCGGGGCACCACCAACGCCCATTTGCGGAAGCGTTCGCCGGCAAAGGTATAGGTGACGACTATTTGCCGGCCTTCGAGACTGAGATTCTCGTTCTTATAGGTCAGCGGCTGTTCGCCGATAAAGACAACATTAGAGGCTTCCCGCGACAACGAGGCCTTCAAGTCCGCCAAAGCCCTAACGGCGGCCTGGGCCGGGGTTTTCGCCTCCGGCGGCTTGACGTTTTGGATGCTGACGATGGCGTGGAAGGCATCGGTGCCCTTCTTGCCGCTGAAGGTGGCGGTATTGGCCGAAGACAGGGCGACCACCCAATCGCCGGGATACTGGATCGAATACCCGTACCCGGGTTCGGCAAAACGCTTCGGCGGAACGCCCGTCTTTGCCCCCGCCCCCGGCGATGGACCGCCACCCGCCGCGGTTAGCCGTTCGGCCGGATTGGGCTGGAAATTGGCCAATATCCAATCGAATTTCGACGCCAGGGATTCATACGCCCCCCGGGGAGCGAAAAACATGAAAACGAAGTCTGACTTTTGCCCCCGCGCAATGACCACTCTCACCCGGGTTCCGGCGCCCTCATAAATGACCTCGTTAGCGGCAAGGCCGGCAACGCTCAAGGTTCGCTGACTGGTTTTCTGTGACCACGGCTTGCCGGGCCCCAGGTATTGCGCTTCAAGCTTGGCCGTCATCTGTGCCAAGCTCACCTTGGGCTTGGCGTCACCCGTCTGGACGTTGATCATGTATCCCTGGCGCGACCGGATTGAAACCTGAACCGTTTCACCGCGTTCGAATACTTCCATGCCCGGCGGAATGGCCAGGGTGAACTTGCGGACCGGATGCAGATACGTCTGCACCTGGTTCGAAACGCCAAGCTTTCTTTTTCCAGGCAATCTTGGGGCTTGTTGTTGGGATGGGGTGGATTGGGCGAGAACCGTTTCGCCCGCCGCAAGCGGAGAAAAAGTTAACCCGTTGAAGACGATCAACCCCGCCGCCAAACCTGTCGCCGCCGGTCTCCAGCGCATGTTTCCCGTGGCCTCCTATGCCGCCTGAAATTAAATGCAAGAGTAGCACTCGTAACCGCTTATTTGTAATATTCAGTTAACGAATAAAGGTTAATGTTTAGCGGTTTTAGCGCCTGGTCCCTAGGGATTCAGGGGTTTTGGTGGTATTATGGGCCCCGCACCTTTCGACGGGACCCTGTATAAAGGAACTGGTTGATCGATGGCCAAAATCAAGGACGATTTCCGGGCGTTATCGGGCCCCCAGAAGGCGGCGATTTTCATGCTTTCCTTGGGCCAGGAACAGTCCGGTGTATTGTTCGAGCGCATGGACGACGAGGAAATCCGCGTCCTCAGCCAAGCGATGTCGGGCCTGGGCGCGATGTCGTCGAACATCGTCGAGCGCCTGTTCGTGGAATTCGCCGACCAGTTGTCGTCGGCCGGCGGCCTGGTCGGATCCCTTACGTCCACCGAGCGGCTGTTGGCCGGGGCGTTGCCGGAAGAGCGGGTCAACCAGATCATGGAGGAGATGCGCGGCCCCGCCGGGCGCACCATGTGGGACAAGCTGGGCAACGTCAACGAGGCGGTGCTGGCCAATTACCTGAAGAACGAATACCCGCAGACGGTGGCCGTCGTGCTGTCGAAGATCAGGACCGACCACGCGTCGCGGGTTTTGAGCGTGCTGCCGGAGAACTTCTCGCTCGAAGTGATCATGCGCATGCTGCGCATGGAGCCGGTGCAGAAGGAGATCCTCGACCACGTCGAGCGCACGCTCCGCTCAGAGTTCATGACCAACCTGGCGAGCGCCACGCGGCGCGACAGCCACGAACTGATGGCCGACATCTTCAACAACCTGGACCGCAACACGGAAAACCGTTTCATGACGGCGCTCGAGGAACGCAACCGCGAAGCCGCCGAGCGCATCAAGCAGTTGATGTTCACCTTCGACGACCTTGTGCGCCTGGACGCCGGCGGCATCCAGGCGCTGCTGCGCCAGGTCGAGAAGGACCAACTGGCGATGGCGCTGAAGGGCGCCTCGGAGGACGTCAAGGAGCTGTTCTTCTCCAACATGTCGGAACGCGCCGGCAAGATGATGCGCGAGGACATGGAGGCCATGGGCGCGGTCCGGCTCAAGGACGTCGACGAGGCCCAATCCGGCGTCGTCATTACCGCCAAGGACCTGGCCGACGCCGGCGAGATCGTCATCTCCACCGGCGAGGAAGAGGGCGATCTCATTTATTGAGCTTATGTTATTGAAAATCGATGGAAACAAGCGAAGAATCAATGAACGCCGATACACAGAATGGGAATAGCGCCAAAGACCAATCACCGATGATCGAAGTACGGAAATTCCTCTTTGAAAAATCCTTCGATGACGACGTAATGCCGGAAGTCGTCGAGGAGCAGGAACACGAAGAGGACGAGAAAGAGGAAGAGCCGGAAGAGGTGGTTCCCACCTTCAGCGAGGAAGAAGTTAACGCCGCGCGCGAAGAGGGCTTCGCCGCCGGCAAGGAAGAAGGAATCCGCGAGGCCGCCGAAGCGACGGAGCGGGATATTCTGGCGGTCATGGGGCAACTGGGCGAGAAGTTCAGTGACCTGTTTAAGGCCAAGGAAACCGCCGACGCCGCGATTCTCGACAGCGCCATATCCGTCGCCGTCGGCATCGCCCGCAAGATCTTTCCCGCTCTCAATGATAAAAATGCCCTTGGCGAAGTCGAAAGAATGGTCGTCGAAACCATGGAGCACCTTCTCGATGAACCCTTTGTTACCCTTTACCTCAATTCCGATCTTCTGGCCCCTTTCGAAGAACGCATAGAAGCCTTGAAAACCCAGGCCGGTTTCAAGGGCGAGGTTAAGGTAACGGCGGGCGAAGACATCGCCCCTGGGGACTGCCGAATCGAATGGAGTGGCGGCGGCGCCAAGCGCGATTCCGCCGAGTTGTGGCAGAAAATCGACGAAATCGTCGAGCGCAACCTCTCCGGCGAGACGGAGGAGGCCGAGGCCGCCCCCGAAGCGCCTGAACCGGAACCCGCCGCCCCGGCGCCATCCGTTTCATCGGACGGCGATATTGAAGCCGAAACCGGCGCGGAAGCGCCTGAAACGGAAACAGCGGACGTGGAACCGGCGCCCGAGGACGCTATAGTGGAGTCCAGCACGGAAGAAACGGTTGATCCCCCGGCCGAGGCGCCGCCACAGGAGCCGCTTGACCATGCTGCGGAACCGCAACAACCTAAACCACCCAAAGACGCGCCGGACCCGTCCGCCGCGGATGACACCCAAACCGATCAAGAGGATTCCTGATTCTCTGATTCTAGGAGGCCGCTATGGCTGAAGAAACCGATCCCCCTGAAGAGAAAAGCTTAGAACTTCAAGACCTGGAAGAAGTCGAGGCCCCGGCCGCGGAAGGCGACGGCAAGGACGAGGGCGATGTCGATGGCGATGAGCCCCAGACCCTGGGCGAAGCCGGCGGTTTACCCGATATCGGCGATTTGCCCCGCTCGGCCAAGGACCTGGAAGCCGTTTACGATATTCCGGTCAAGGTTTCGGCCATTCTCGGCAAGACCACCATGCAGGTCAGCCAACTGTTGAAGCTGGGCCGCGGCGCGGTCATCGAATTGGACCGGAAAGTCGGCGAAGCCATCGACATCTACGTCAACAACCGCCTGGTCGCTCGCGGCGAGGTGGTCGTCGTCGAGGACCGGCTTGGGGTGACGATGACGGAAATCATCAAGACCGAATCATCGAACTGAGGTGCCCCCGATGGCCGAGGAAACCGTCGTCCCCCTGCATATCCGCCGCACCCGGTCGGCCATGGACATCGCCACCGTGGCCGGCATTATATGCGCTTTCGGCCTGATCGGGGCGGCGATTGTCATCGGCGGTTCGCCCGCAAGCTTCATCAACCCGCCGGCGATCCTGATCGTCATCGGCGGCACCCTGGCCGTCACCACGGCATGCTTTTCCCTGGACGAGATGAGACGCACCTTCCGGGTGGTGATGAAGACCGTCTTCTATTCATCCCGCGACCCGTCCGACGCCGCCATCCAAGTCCTGAAAATCGCCGAAATGGCCCGCAAGGAAGGCGTCCTGGCGTTGCAGAACATCCTCAGTTCCATTCAGGCGGAACCATTCCTGTTGAAGGGCGTTTCCATGGTCGTCGACGGCACTCCCGGCGGCGAGGTCGAGGCCATCATGCGCCGCGACATGCATTCGACCGTGCAGCGCCACGCCAAAAGCACCAACGTGCTCCGCAAATTGGGCGAATTCGCCCCCGCCATGGGTCTGATCGGGACCCTGATCGGGCTGGTGCAGATGCTGGGCAGGCTCGACGATCCCTCGACCATTGGGCCGTCGATGGCGGTGGCTTTGTTGACCACGTTCTACGGAGCGGTGCTCGCCAACATGGTGTTTTTGCCCCTGGCGGCGAAGCTTGAACGCAATTCAACGGAAGAGGCGTTGGTGAACAACGTCTATTTGATGGGCGCCGCCTCGATCGGCCGCCAAGAAAACCCCAGGCGGCTGGAGATGCTGTTGAACAGCCTGCTGCCGCCTTCGCAACGGGTTCATTACTTCGATTAACCGGGGTGGCCGAAACGGCCATTTTGGAGGTTATTTAGATGCGCTTACTCATTATCGGCACCTTAGAAGGCCAGATCGGCGCCGCCAGCCAGATCGCCCTTCAGCGCGGCGCCCAGGTCGAACAGGTGGACACCACGGACGCTGGCCTGGCGGCGCTGAGAAGAGGCCAGGGCGCCGACCTGGTGATGATCGACGTGTTGCTCGATATCGGCGGGTTCATCAAATCCCTGAAATCGGAGAGGATTTCCCTGCCCGTCGTCGCCTGCGGCATCGGCAACGACACCAAGGCGGCGGTCCGGGCCATCCGCGCCGGTGCCAAGGAATACGTGCCCCTGCCGCCGAGCGCGGACCTGATCGCCGCCGTCCTGGAAGCCGTGGCCGAGGAAAACCACGCCATCATCCACAAGGACCCCAAGATGGCGGAAGTCCTGAAGCTTGCCGTCCAGGTGGCGCCCAGCGATGCCACCATCCTGATCACCGGGGCGTCCGGCACCGGCAAGGAACTGGTGGCCCGCCTGGTTCACGCCAAAAGCGGCCGCAAAGGCGGTAAGTTCCTCGCCATCAACTGCGCCGCGATCCCGGAAAACCTGCTCGAATCCGAATTGTTCGGCCATGAAAAAGGTGCCTTCACCGGTGCCGTGGCGCGGCGGCTCGGCAAGTTCGAGGAAGCCAGCGGCGGTACGCTGCTGCTCGACGAAATCTCGGAAATGGACCCCCATCTCCAGGCCAAGCTGCTGCGCGCCATCCAGGAGAGGGAAATCGACCGCGTCGGGGGCTCGAAGCCGGTCCCCGTGGACGTCCGCATCCTCGCCACGTCGAACCGCAACATCGAAGACGAGGTCGCCAAGGGCAATTTCCGCGAAGACCTGTATTTCCGGCTTAACGTCATGAACCTGAAAATCCCGGCCCTGAGCGAGCGGCCCGGGGACATTCCCGTGCTGGCCGAACATTTCGTCGCCAAATACGCCGAAGCCAACGGCATGCCGACGCTTCCCATCACCAAGGAAGTCCTGAAGATGCTTGCCGGGTACAACTGGCCCGGTAACGTCCGCGAGCTTGAGAACGCCATGCACCGGGCGGTGTTATTGTCGACCGGCGACGAAATCGAATCCAAGGTCATCATCCTGGGCGGCATCGAGGCCGGCAGCGACGGAACCCAGCCCGCGGGTGACGGCGAGGACGGATCCACCGCCGGCCTGGTCGGGCGCACCGTCGCCGACGTCGAACGCGAACTGATCATCGATACCTTGCATCATTGCCTGGGCAACCGGACCCATGCGGCGACCATTCTCGGCATTTCCATCCGCACGCTCAGGAACAAGCTTAAGCAGTACGGAGAGAGCGGCTTCACCGTGCCGACTCCCGGCGAAGCCGAAAGGCCGACGGCGTGACGCCAGGCGTTCCCCAACGCCGACGACGGACCGTTAACGAAAACAAATCGACCAAAGGCAATTGACCAACATGGCCGAAGCCTCTCCCGCCACTTCCGCCCCGACCCCCGTCCCCGCCACGCCGGCCCTGGCCGACGACCAAAAGGCGGAAATGGCGGCATTCACCAACTTCTTCAAGAACCTGTCGAAACGCACCGATATCGTGCTGGCGCTGGGCGTCGTAACGATCCTGGTGGTGCTCATCCTGCCGCTGCCGACATGGGCCATGGACCTCAGCCTGGCCTTTTCCATCACGTTTTCGGTGCTCATCCTGATGGTCGCGCTGTTCGTCGAAAAACCCCTTGAATTCAACACCTTTCCCACGATCCTGCTGCTGGCGACGATGATCCGGCTGGCCCTCAACCTGGCCTCGACGCGGCTGATCCTCGCCCACGGCCACGAAGGCACCGACGCCGCCGGACAGGTCATCGAGGCTTTCGGCGGCTTCGTCATGGGCAACAACTTCGTCATCGGCATCATCGTTTTCGCCATCCTGGTGATCGTCAACTTCATCGTCATCACCAAGGGTTCCGGCCGTATCGCCGAGGTTTCGGCCCGGTTTACCCTCGACGCCATGCCCGGCAAGCAGATGGCCATCGACGCCGACCTGTCGACCGGCCTCATCGACGAGGACGAAGCCCGGACCCGGCGCCGGGACCTGGAAGACGAAAGCACCTTCTTCGGGGCCATGGACGGCGCCGCCAAGTTCGTCCGCGGCGACGCCATCGCCGGCATCCTGATTACCTTCATCAACATCATCGCCGGCATGATCATCGGCGTCGTCCAGAAGGATCTTTCGTTCGCCGAAGCGGCCGACCTTTATACCCGCCTGACGGTGGGCGACGGCCTGGTATCGCAGATCCCGGCCCTGATCGTATCGACGGCGGCCGGCCTGGTGGTGACCAAGGCCGGCATTTCCGGCCCCACGGAAAAGGCGCTGTTCAAGCAATTGGGCGGCCAGCCGAGGGCGCTGGGCCTGGTGTCTTTCCTGTCCTTCGGGCTGGCGTTGCTGCCGGGCATGCCGATAGTGCCGTTCCTCGGGCTTTCCATTCTCACCGGCGGCGGTGCCTGGTTCGTCCACTACCGGGATCGGCAGATCAAGGAGGAAGAGATCCGCCTGATCGAAGAAAAGGCGATCGATCCAGCGGCCATCGCCGAAGAACCGATTTCGACGGCGCTTAGGATCGATTATCTCCGGCTCGAGCTCGGATACGGCCTGCTGTCGCTGATTTCGGCGCCCAAGGACGGCCAGAAGCTGACCGATCAGATCAAGGCGCTCAGGCGCCAGATGGCTTCCGATATTGGCTTCGTCATGCCGTCGGTGCGCATCCAGGACAACATGCAGCTTCCCGCCAACACCTATGC
>JADFNT010000213.1 GCA_022563215.1 Pseudomonadota bacterium | reverse complement strand
TCAACCCGGACATGGCCCGGGCGCTGAACCACGTGGCGGCCGAAATCAAGGCCGACGAGGCGGTCCGGGTCGTCGTCATCCAGGGCGCCGGCGATCACTTCATGGCCGGCGGCGACGTCAAGGGGTTCAAGGCGCTGTTCGACGAAAACCCGGACGAGGCGGCCATCCGCGCCCATTTCGACGAAATGCTGACCATCGTCCACGATTTCATCGCCGATTTCAGGCACATGCCGAAGCCGGTCCTCGGCAGCGTCCGGGGTGCCGTCGCCGGGGCCGGGTTCAGCCTGATGCTGGCCTGCGACATAGTGCTGGCGGCCGACGATTCGTTCTACACCCTCGCCTACTGCAACCTCGGCACGTCGCCGGACGCCGGGTCGACGTTTGCCCTGCCGAGGACGGTGGGGCTGAAGAAAGCGTTCGAGATGGCGCTTCTAGGCGACCGCTTCGACGCGGCGGAGGCGCTCCGGTGCGGCCTAATCAACCGCGTGGTTCCGGCGGCCGAATTGCGGGCGGAAACCGGCAAGCTGGCGAAGCGCCTGGCCGAGGGCCCGGTACGGGCCTATGCCGAAACCAAGGCGCTGTTGAACGGATCGCTCACCCGCACCCTGGAGGAACAGCTCAAAGCCGAGACCGCCGCCTTCGCCAATTGCACCGTGACCGGGGACTTCAAGGAGGGGGTCACCGCCTTCGTCGAGAAACGGCCGCCGCGATTTACCGGCACATAAGGGAAAAGGAAAAGAGGGAGAACCACGAAATGGCGAAGAACAAACCGGGCAGCCTGGAGGGCAAGACCGCCCTGGTCACCGGATCGGCCCGCAACATCGGCCGCGCCACGGCGCTGGCCCTGGCGGCGGACGGCGCCAGCATCGTCGTCAACGCGATCCAGGATACCGAAGCCGCCGAAAAGGTGGCCGAGGAGATCACGTCGGCCGGCGGCCAGGCGATCGTCCACATGGCCGACGTCACCGACCGCAAGGCGGTGAGAAAAATGGTCGATGCGGCCATCGGCGCCTTCGGCGGCATCGATATCCTGGTCTGCAACGCCTCGGCCCGCAGCCAGAAGCCGTTTACCGAGATAACCTACGAGGAATGGCGCCGGGTCATCGACATTTCGCTGGACGGATCGTTCTTTTTGGCCCAGGCGGCGGTGCTGCCGATGATCGAAAAAAAATGGGGCCGGATCGTCACCCTCGGCGGCATTTCGTGGCACATCGGCACCCCGGGCCGGGTTCACAACCTGGTCGCCAAATCGGGGCTGGTCGGCTTCACCCGGGGCCTGGCGGTGGAAATGGCCGAACACAACATCACCGTCAACTGCGTCTCGCCCGGTTTCATCGACACCGAGCGCCCGGCCTCGGCCGGCAAGCGCCCGCCGTTGAAGGTCAACCCGCCGGTCGCCCGGATGGGGGAATCCGACGAGATCGCCTCGATGATCCGTTACCTGTGCCAGCCCGAGGCCGCCTACATCACCGGCCAGACCATGCACGTCAACGGCGGCATGTATTTGGGCGGTTAGGGGCGGCTAATTTGACGACCTAGCGTCCGGCGGCCCCTTGAGTTCCACCGTGTTGCCTTCGGGATCCTCAATATAGAGAGACGGTCCGTCTCCCTCGGCCCCGTAGCGGGTCGCTAGTTCCCCCGCCTCGACCCCGTGCGCCCGGAGATGGGCGCGGATTTGGGCTTCGTCGAAGGGGTCGATGCGCAAACACAGGTGATCCATGTTGCGGGCCCCGGCCCCTGGCGCGGCGCCGCCTTTTTGGCCCAGTTCGCCGCTGACATCGACAAGATCGATGAGCGAGCGGCCGGCCCGAAGCTGAATCAGGCCCAAATCGTCCTTGCGGCGCTCCACCGCGCATCCCAGGACGTCCTGGTAAAACCGGATCATGCCTTCCACGTCAACAACACGAAGAACCACATGATCGATGCCCTGTACGGTGAAGGCCATCATCTCACCCATTAATCATTTTCATCATTTCCAGCGTCCGCCTGGCCTGATCGACGACCGGATAATCGACGAAAAAGCCGTCGACGACGATCGAGGCCGAGCCTGAGGCTTCGGCTTCCTCGAAGGCGGCGATGATGTTTTCCGCCTTCGCCACCTCTTCGCCGCTGGGGGTGAAGGCTTCGTTGACCACCGCCACCTGATCGGGATGGATGCAGAACTTGCCCTGGAAGCCGAGATCGCGGACCCGGCCGGCGGATTCCCTCAAGCCGACCTTGTCCCGGTAATGCACCCACACCGTATCCAGGGGCGCATCCAGCCGGGCCACCCGCGACGCCAGGGCGATGGCGGCCCGGGCCGGGGTCAGCTCCCATTCGTCCAGGGTCAGGCGCATGCCCATATCCTTGGCGAAATCGACGGCGCCGAAGCTCAGCCGCCGGACCCGCGAGCCGCATCCGGCGATGTCCGAGACGGCGGCGAGTCCCTTCGCCGTTTCGATGATCGGCACGATGTCGATGCCGCCGGGCTGCATGTCTTGATCGCGCTCCAGCTTCTCCACCTGCTTGTCGACGGATTTCAGTTCGGCCGCCGACTCGGCCTTGGGCAGCACGATCCCGTCCAGCCACGGGCCGACGACTTCGGCCAGGTCGCCTTGGCAGAATTCGGTATCGAAGCCGTTGACGCGGACGTACCCCAGGCAGTCCCGGGACCGTTTCAGGGATTCGACGACGGCGGCCCGGGTGGCCGGCTTTTCGGCCAGGGGAACGGCGTCTTCGAGGTCCAGGATGGCCGCGTCGGCGCCGGCACCGAAGACCTTTTCTGCCTTGCGCGGATGGTTGCCGGGCGCGAACAGCAGCGACCGGAGGGGACCGCGGGTCATGACGGGAAACTCAGGAGTTGGGCGGGTTGATCAGACGGAGGATTTCCTCTTCGGTGATCCTGTTGCCCTCGTTGATGTCGTCGTCGGTCTCGTAGCGGTCGCCGAAGCAGGCTTCGCCGACGATGCCCCGCATTTCGACGGTTAGCTGATCATCAATCACCGGCTTTCCCTCGGCCCGGGCGTCGCCACCAAAGACCAAGACCGCTACCGCCAAAGAGGCTACAAGAAAAAGACCGGTACGCATGGGCAATTCCCTCCGTCTCCGGCAATCATAGCCCCGGCGGCGGCGTCTGTCACCATGCCATTAATCCCGCGCTAATCCCATTCGGGCCCGGCCCAGGCGGCGTCGGGGTCGAGGGGAAAGACCGGGCGCGGCAGGTTCTTGAAATCGAACCGCGTCAGCACCGGCGACGTCAGGCCGGGGGCATCGACCTCGATGACCCGGCCGTCATCGAAGAATTCGTCGAAACCGGCGCGGAAATGGCCCCGCGACTTGACCACCACGGTGCGCGCCCCGGCGATGTCGAGCCCGAACATCTCGAAAAACACCGGATCCGCGCATTGCTTGCGGTTGGAGACGACGACGACCTTGATGCGGCCGTCCAAGTCCAGCAGCGCCGTCGGCCCGAGGCTTAAAGCGCGCCCCGCCCAAAGGCCGCGGCGGCCGACGCACTCACCGCCGGAAAGGGCCAGGACCTTTGCCGGGGCCTCAAACTTTTTCGAATATTCGGTTTCGCCGGCGGCGTTGAAGGTGGCGTCGAAGGATGCGCCTTGGCCCCGCTTATGGGCTTCCCCGGCCAAGGCCGGATCGAAAAAGATTCCGAGCAGCACGCCACGGGCATCCCCTGCCCTCCGATCATCGACCAGGAACAATTTGATCGCGTCCAGGCCCGGCGCAAGTCCAACCATCGGTTGAAGCGAGCCCCGGGTCATCGTCTGCCCCTCCAGGGTCGAATCCGGTGCCACTCCGGGGGCAACTGGCGCTGTGAAACGCCGCGTCCGGGCAAGGGACGC
>JADFNT010000212.1 GCA_022563215.1 Pseudomonadota bacterium | reverse complement strand
GACTTCATCGAAAATGGTGTGCAGATCGCACTGGGCGAACTGGCTGGGAAGCGCATGCTGGAATTGGGAGACCAAGTCATCGGGGATTCCGAACCGTTTTCAGAGAAAACCGGAAAGGAATATTTTGAGAACCGGGGAATGCTTCATACTTCGTTCGACCTGAACGGTAAACACGGAGCCCTATGGGTCGATTTGTCGAGGCCGATCCGCAATCCGAAATGGCTGGGTGCTTTCGACATTGTCACCAATTCTGGAACAAGCGAACACGTTGAACCGTTTGCGTCCCAATACGAATGCTTCATGAATATCCATAATTGTCTGAGGCAAGGAGGAATTGCCATCCACATCGTCCCAGACATAGTCGAATTGGAAGAACGGGGCCACTGGAAGAACCACTGCAACTATTATTATTCTCAAGAGTTTTTTGCCTTGCTTGCCGATCTCAATGGATATGATCTTCTTTCCTCCAAAGTGATTGATGGATTGCGTTGTGTTTGCTTGCAAAAAAGCTCCGACATTCCCTTTACCCAAGATCGAGACTCAGTCTTAGCCGCGATAGCCCAGAGGAAGAGCGATTATACGGTGACCCAGAAATTTAAATTCAGACGGCTACTGCAACGCTTCGGTTTTGGCCTAAAGAATTAGATGATTGGAAGGTTCCAAATGTCTGCTTATGGCTAATAGCGGACTCTTTGAGCCGTAGCGAAAAACGTCTGCTTTACCCCCGAAAGCGGACATAGCTGACGTTCTCATGAAAAACGAGGCTCGCTTCTAGTAGAATTTTCCTAGTCTGCCCGCGATCAAGTATTTTCGAGGTGGGCCGCGGCCCGCAGTCGTTCAATATCCTTGATGAGGATGGATCTTGGTGCTTCCGGGCGGCGAGCGATAATCTCCTCTTTTTTCAACCACACCATAGTCTCGGTCACCATTTGCACACTGATGTTGGTATGCTTCGCTAGTTTCTCATGGTTTGGAAGCATCGGAATAATCTGGACAGATGAAGCCTCGCTGGCGGGTTGCGCCATACGCAATAATTCTCGACAGAAACGCACGTTATCGGACAACACGCCGATGTCGGCAACACGAACATCAACCTGCCGGATAATGCCGAGAAGCTTCAATATTACCTGATTGGCTATCTCCTTGTGTTTCTGAACCAGATCATTGAAGACGATGTGTTCCAGTTTCAAAAGCCTCGCCGGTTCCAGCGCTTCCGCCCGCCCTGTGCGCGTCTGCCCATCCAAAGCGGCAAGTTCGCCAAAACATCCACCGGCTTCGAAATCGACCAAGGCCACATCGCGGTCTCCTTGGGAATAACAGTAGATACGGACCTTTCCTTCGAGAATGAAATAGACCTCCCGCGACGTTTCGCCCTCTTCGAACAACGTTTGCCCCACATCGAGGGCCTGTTCGGAAGCCACCAGCAGGACTTTTTCCAACGCCTCGGCCGGTGCCGTGGAAAACATGGGGATCGAGGCGATCGTCTTTAAATCTATTGGATCAGTCATTTCAAACCTGCCAGCGGATCGATATTTATGTCGGGATAGAAGAAGATTAAGCCATCAAGCCTACGCAACCGCTTCTATCGATTTAAAAACATTGTACTCACCGTCCTTCGGATTCTCTTGACCTAGGTTAACTGTGGCAAATCTTTTGGTCCACTTTTTACCCGAAAGCGGACATTTTTTCTCATGCTCGCAGGTCCGCTTATGAGCCGGTAAGCGGACGTTGTTCAAACTGACCTACTGCCGATAATTCCGCTAAAAACCCTCCAAATCCTTGAATCCTCGACCTGAATCCGCCCCGCTAACCGGTTGTTAACGATTGGCCGGTAATCATCGGCGTGGGTTTGGGACTGTGGAAACGGCAAAAAACGTCAACCAAACGAACCCGGGGAACCACAGTCTATGGGTCTACTTCAGGAATTCCGCGCCCGCGCGCGGTATGTGCTCGGTCCGCTTTTGGGCGTCCTGGCGGTCGGTTATTTCGCCTATCACGTCGTCCAGGGAGACCGGGGCCTGTTCGCCTGGTGGAACATCAAACAACGGGTCACGGCCGCGAAATCGGCCCTGGAGGTGTCGCAGGCCGAGCGTGAATTGCTGGAAAATCGGGTGCGGTTGCTCAATCCCGGGTCGCTCGACCTGGACATGCTCGAAGAGCGCGCCTTGCTGATGCTCAACTACGGACACGAGGACGACATCGTGATTCTAGAAAAGAAAAAAAGGAGGAAGTAATGGGAAGTCTGGCAGAAAACCTGATCCCGCCTTACTACACCGCCGTCCTGAACGAAACCAAAGGCGGCCTGAAAGACGCCGAACACGTCGCGCCGACCGACGAAATGGTGACCATCGCGACGCGGCAACCGGGGTTCCTGGGCCTCGAAACAACCCGGGACAAAAAGGGCGAAAAAATAATGGTTTCCTATTGGAAGGACGTCGACGCCATCGAGGGATGGATCAACGCCGGCGAAGTTAACATCAACCACCGCTTCGGGGTCGGCCTGGCCGATGCCTGCGGCATCGAAATCTCCCTGGTCGAGGAAAACCAGGAAGAAGAGGTTAAACAGGGTGGCCTGCGCGGGATCAGGGCCTTTCTGATGGCCTCGCTCGGCTCCCTGGTCGGGTTCCTGCCATGAGCATCCTCACCGAAACCGAAAACCCACCATTTTACGCGGTTGTCTATACCTCGCCGCCGCAAGGGTCCGAAGATACCGAATTCAGCGAAACGTCATCGCTTTTGGTAGCCTTGGCGGCGACCCAACCCGGCTATCTGGGCTTCCAGAAGGAACGCGCCGCCGAAGGCCGGACCGTCGCCGTCTGCTATTGGGACAGCTTCCAGGCCCTGTCCGATTGGACCGAAAGCGCCATCGAATGGGTCAAGGCCAAGCAGGGGCTGGAAAACTTCATCTGCGCCACCGGCTGCCTGTGGCCGTGGCTGTTGGACGGGCGCCGGGTCGACCTGGAGCCGGACCTGCATATCGTCGCCTGACGCGGCGCCCCGGCGGTTTCGCGCAACAAGCCTTAACCAATTGCGGGTTAAGGGTAATTTTATTCGTCATTTCAAGGACTTTTCGCAATCGTGTTTGCTTGAAAAGCCCTTGGCTGTGGATTACTTTTGACTCCTGAAATTACCCCGCTTAGCGCTTTTCGGCACCCTTGGCATGGGCGGGGACGGTAACCGGGAGGATTCATGGCCAAGGCAGCGAAACCCGCCTCCAAGCGGCCGCCCAAGGGCAAGCCCAAGAGCAAGCCCAAGAGCAAGAAGGGCGCCGCCAAAAAAGCCGGCGCTCCAAAACCGGCCAGAAAAACCCCGGCCAGAAAAACCCCGGCAAGCAAAATCGCGGCCAGGAAAAGCGCCGGCAAAAAAGGCCAGACCCCGGGCGCCGACGACCTTCTCCATATTTACCGCCAGATGCTGCTGATCCGCCGTTTCGAGGAAAAGGCGGGGCAGCTTTACGGCATGGGCCTGATCGGCGGCTTCTGCCACCTGTATATCGGCCAGGAAGCGGTCGTCGTCGGCATGATGGCCGCCGCCGGTCCCAACGACAGCATCGTCACCTCGTATCGCGACCACGGCCACATGCTCGCCTGCGACATGGACCCCAAGGGCGTGATGGCCGAACTCACCGGCCGCCGGGGCGGCTATTCCAAGGGCAAGGGCGGCTCCATGCACATGTTCAGCCGCAAAAAGAACTTCTTCGGCGGCCACGGCATCGTCGGCGCCCAGGTGTCCATCGGCACCGGGCTCGCCTTCGCCAGCAAGTACAAAAAAAACGGCGGCGTCTGTCACGCGTATTTCGGTGACGGGGCCGTCAACCAGGGCCAGATTTACGAAGTCTTCAA
>JADFNT010000211.1 GCA_022563215.1 Pseudomonadota bacterium | reverse complement strand
CGCACCATTTCGAGTTCGCCGGGCACGAGTTCGCTCACCACGGCATCAAGACCACCGGGCTGACCCTCGACCTCAAGACCATGATGGGGCGCAAGGACAAGGTGGTCCAGGAACTGACCCAGGGCATCGAGTTCCTGATGAAGAAGAACAAGATCGATTACATCCTCGGCGAAGGCCTGATCACCGCCCCCGGCGAGGTCGCCGTCAAGCCGGCCAAGAAAGGGGACAAGAAACAGGTTCTGAAGACCGAAAACATCATCATCGCCACCGGGTCGGACGTGACGCCGCTTTCCGGCGTCAAGATCGACGAGAAACGGATCGTCAGTTCCGCCGGCGCGCTTGAACTCAAGGGTGTGCCGCAGACCCTGGTCGTCGTCGGCGCCGGGGTCATCGGGCTTGAACTGGGCTCCGTGTGGCGGCGTTTGGGCGCCAAGGTGACGGTGGTCGAATTCCTCGACCACATCCTGCCCGGCATGGACGCGGAAGTGTCCAAGCAGATGCAGCGCATCCTCGCCAAGCAGGGCATCGAATTCAAGCTGTCGTCCAAGGTCACCGCCGCCAAGGCGTCGAAGGCCGGGGTAACCTTAAGCATCGAGGCCGTTTCTGCTGAAAAGGGGGGCGGCAAGAAGGAAACGCTGAAGGCCGACGTGGTGCTGGTCGCCATCGGGCGGCGGCCCTACACCGAGGGCCTGGGGCTCGACAAGGCAGGGGTCGAAATGGACGACCACGGCTTCATCAAGGTCGACGAGGACTTCCAGACCAACGTCGAGGGCATCTTCGCCATCGGCGACGTCATCGGCGGCGCCATGCTGGCCCACAAGGCCGAGGACGAAGGCGTCGTCGCGGTCGAGATCATGGCCGGCCAATCCGGCCACATCGATTACGACGCCATCCCCGGCATCGTCTACACCTGGCCCGAGGTGGCGAACCTCGGCAAGACCGAAGAGCAACTGAAGGAAGCCGGCGTCGACTACCGGGTCGGCAAGTTCCCGTTCACCGCCAATTCCCGGGCGCGCTGCAACGCCGATGCCGACGGCTTCGTCAAGATCCTCGCCGACGCCACAACCGACGCCGTGCTGGGCTGCCACATCATCGGCCCCGAAGCCGGGGATCTTATTCAAGAAGTCGCCGTGGCCATGGAGTTGAGCGCCTCGGCCGAAGACATCGCCCGCATCTCCCATGGCCATCCGGGGCTGTCGGAAGCGGTCAAGGAAGCGGCCTTGGGCGTCGACGGGCGGGCCATCCATATCTAAATGAGCAAGCCCGACAAGAACGCCTGGTCCAGCCAGCTTTTCAACGACCTGATCGAAGGCGGGGTGAGCTTGTTCACCTACGTGCCCGACTCCGGCAACGCCAGGCTGATCGAGATCGCCAATTCCTCCAACCAAGCCCAGACGGTTCTTTTGACCTCCGAGGAGGAAGGCGTCGCCGTCTGCGCCGGCGCCGACCTGGTGGGCAAGCGGGGAATTTTGTGCATGCAGTCGTCCGGGGTCGGCAACTGCCCCAATTTCCTGTCGTTGGTGAAGGGCGGGCGGTTCCCGGTCCTGATGATGGTTTCCATGCGCGGCGATTACGGCGAACAGAACCCCTGGCAGTACCCCATGGGACAGGCCGTGGAGCCGATCCTGCATGCCTTGGGGGTGTTGACCTTCCGCGTCGAGACCCCGGACGACCTGAAACCGGCGACGGACGCGGCGCTGGCGGCGGCGTTCAGCGGCGGCCACGGGGCGGCTTTCATCCTGTCGCAGAAATTCCTCGGCGCCAAGCCGTTCCCGAAAGCCGCCCCGGCCCCAAAGACCCAATGAGAGGCCGAATGAGATGACCGCGCCGACCCCCATTCCGACACTCGACCGCCGCGACGTCTTGGCGGTGCTGTTCCCGAAGCCCGACGACACTCTGTTCATCTCCGGGCTCGCCGGCTCGGCCCGCGACACGGCGGGGTTGACCGGCGACGGGGCCAACCTGTTCACCATGGCCGGCACCATGGGCGCCGCCGTGCCGATGGGCCTCGGCCTCGCCCTGTCGGCGCCCAAGGCCCAAGTGGCGGTGATTACCGGCGACGGCGAGATGCTGATGAACGTCGGCGCGCTGGCCACCGTGGCGACCATGGCGCCCAAGAACCTGTCGATCGTCTGCATCGACAACGGGTGCCACGGCGAGACCGGCGGCCAGCCCGGACACACGGCGATGAACACCGACCTGGCGCTGATGGCAAAAGGCGCCGGCCTGGCTTCGGTGATGACCGCCAACACGGCGGACGATTTGGCCGCAGGGGCGAAATTTCTCATCGAGGCGGCGGCGCCCAGGCTTCTGGTGGTGCGGGTGACCGACGGGCCGCCGACGGCCTTCGTCCGCAACCTGGACCCGGCCGAATGCCGGCTGCGGTTCCGCCAAGCCACTCTCGGCGGCGGCTGATCCGGGTCAAGGCCTATGTCGCCTGATTAGCCATAAGCGGACCTCAAGACGGCGGTTGACAGCCCCTAAAATGGGCAATAATTGGCCGAGGTTGCGGTGCCGAGGAACCCGTTCCGGGAAATCCTGCGGCGGATCGGTGAATTTCAGCCTAGACCACCAGCACGATGCTGAACGGAAGCCAGCAATCATCCCGGTTGACGGGAGAGATGCGTCCGGGTGATGAAAAACTGGACCCAATGGCCTTACGAACACGGTCAAATTACCAAAATCTAACTGTCAGACGGTTGCAGAGGAGAAACTTTTCCCATGGTGGTGGGATTTGGGTTAGGATGGTGTCGATCTGAAGGTTATCTGGGTAATGTCAAATTATCTGAAACACGTAAGGTCTCTGGAAGAACTGCACCGCGTCATCGACCGTCAGCAAGAACCTGGCACTCAGGGGGCCATGGCAAGGCTGATCACGGACGTGGAGGCCGCTGTCGCGGCGATCGTCAAGAAAACGGAGAACATCGTCGCCGGAATCCAATCCGAGGCCGAGGCGGCAAGCGAAAGGATTGCCGCCGAGGCGGCCACCACGGTAGCCGACATCAGGAAGGAAACGACCAAAGCGGCGGTCATACTCCTTCGTGACGTCAAGACGGGGGCGGATGAAAAGAGCGCCGCCCGGGCGGCGGGACGGATTCTCAAGGAAGCCACCGTCTCGTCTGCTAAACTGAATCAACGGGCCGAAGAAGCCGTCGCCTCGATCGCCGAAAAGGTGGAAGCCGCCGTCGCCAAGGTCAAACGGGTGCTCGAGGACGCGATCCACGATCTGTCCGAATTGGGGAAGAACGCGATCCGGAAAGTGGCCGAGAAAGGAAAGGAGGCCGCCGCCCTGTTTGCGGCTTCGGAATCCGACAAGGGCCGGCACGAGGCGACGCAGAAGGAAACGACCAAAGCCGCCGCCAAGGCCATCAGGACGTGGTGCATCGCCCACGGCGTGTGGGACCGCCCGGCCTATCGCGTGCTGCTCTACGGGCTCCCCTTCGAGCAGCCGAAGATCGAGGCGTTCTTGCGCCGTATCCACGAGGTCCACGAGCATGAGCAACCGATTCAGAAGTAGGCGGGTCAACTTGGTCGGCGGGCAGGGCTCCGGCAAGACGGTGCTCGCCCAAGCCATCGCCCGAGCGTTCCGCAAGGCGCTCGTGATCGACCCCCAGGACGAATGGCCGGACTCCGAGACGCTGACGGCGTACGTGCCCGAGTACACGGAGTACGGGCCGGAGTCGGTCGAGGAAATGGATGCGGTGGTCATATTCAACAATGTGCTCGTTCCCTGGGAGCGCGTATTCATGTATCGCGACCCGTTGCTGTGTAACAAGGCATTCGCCGAGACAAACGCCGTGATACACATGATGCATCAGGTGGTTTGCGGCAAGCTCGCCAAAGCAGAATTCATCGTTGGCCTGTTATGC
>JADFNT010000210.1 GCA_022563215.1 Pseudomonadota bacterium | reverse complement strand
GCCGAGGCCGAAAAAGCCGATGAGGGATTCGAGGACATTCAGTTCGGCCGCTATCACGCGCTGATCATCGGCATCCAGAAATACCGCCATCTGCCGAAGCTGAAAACCGCGGTCGCCGACGCCAAGGCGGTGGCCCGGGTGTTGATCGAGGAGTACGGATTTCGGGTCCGGCTGATGATCGATCCGACTCACGGCGAAATCATCGACGCCCTGGACGAATACCGCGAGATTTTAAACGGCAAGGATAATTTGCTGATCTACTACGCCGGCCACGGGTGGCTCGACGAAGACTCCGATCGGGGCTATTGGCTGCCCGTCGACGCCAAGCCGAATCGGCGCAGCCGCTGGGTCTCCAACGCCACCATCACCGATACCCTGAAAGCCCTCGCCGCCAAGCACGTGATGGTGGTCGCCGATAGCTGCTATTCCGGCACCCTGGTTCGTTCCGCGACCATGGGCCCGCGCCAGCGCACCGGCAATTACTGGAAACGGATGGCGGAAAAATGGACCCGGGTGGCGATCACCTCGGGCGGGCTCGAACCCGTCGCCGACAAGGGCGGCGGCGGCCATTCGCCGTTCGCCAAGGCTTTCATCGACGCGCTTGAGGACAACAACGCGGTCATGGACGGCACCCAGTTGTTCTCGAAGATGCGCCGCCCAGTGATGGTCGCGGCCGAGCAGACGCCGCAATATTCCGACGTTCGCGGCGCCGGCCACGACGGCGGTGACTTCCTGTTCGTGCGCAAGAAGTAGGGCACTCAAGCACCCCTTTGCACCATCCCCGACAATGTCCGCTTTGGGTCATAAGCGGACATTCATTGGCAAAGTTCTTGATCCAAAGTATACACAAAAGTTCGTTTTCTGTTCTTGACAATCCCGGTTGTCTATGATCTAATTCCTGTTTATCTTTTGAATGGGAATGATGGGTCGTGCCGCTTTCCAAGCCTTTGAAAACCCTGGAAAAACACCAAGGATATTCCCTGCTCCAGTCCGGCGGGCAGAAATGAGGACTCCCCCCTTCGCCGAAGCTCCGGCGGGCAGGAATGCGGACAAATGTGGACCTATGCGGACTTTTCGGTGGGGATTTTCCATAACGCCCCCCTTCGCCGAGGCTACGGGGGGCAAGGCCGGAAAGCCGACAAAAGCCGACAACGCGGTGGGATTTGCCATAATGTCCTCCTTCATTAAAATTCCGCAGGGCAAGCCTTCAAAAACTCTCCCGCGAATCGCGGATGATCTCGCCGAGGTCGCAGGGCATCGGCCGCGGCATGGGCCCGGAATGGGACACGGGCGTTGGCGCCGGGATCAGCCGCGCGCCCCCTTCCGGTCCCCTCCTTTCCGGCACTCCCTTTTCCGGAGCCCCCTTCTCCGGCATTCGCCCGGCGATCTCCAAAATCAGCTTGCGCCGGATCGCGCGGGCGAAGTCCCGATAAGTGTTGGCGACGACGATGAAGGCGCCGAAGCCGCCGATCACGCAGTCCTGGTAATACAAATCCAGGTGCGGCATCGGCGCCAGGCCGTAGCGGCTCGGCCGGCCGTTGATGATCGGCAGCCCGTTGATGGTGATCCCGGCTTTGACCATCCGTTGCCGCGCCTTCGTCACCGGGGCGCCGTCGTTGTTGGGCCCGTCGCCGGAAATGTCGAGCACCCGGCGCAGGCCCTGATGCGGGCTAAGCGCGAACAAATCGGCGGCATAGCGCATGGCGCCCGAAATCGAGGTCCACATCTCGACGCTCATGGGCGCCGCGGCCAAGCGTTTGGCGAATTCGGCCGCCGCCTCGGGGCCGTCGATCACCGACCAGTCGACCACCGAGCGTTGGATGTGATCGCCGCCCCACTCGACGTAGGCGACGGCGATGCGGCCCCGGCGGCCGGCGCGGATGGCGCCGAGCACCCTCACGTCGGTCAACGCCGCCCCATAGCCGGCCCGTTGCAGTTCGGCCTCTTGGTCGTCGACGCTACCCGATACGTCGACGGCCAGGATCAACTCCAGATCGACCAATTCCGCCGAAGCCAATCGGGGAGTCGCCGCCAGGCCCAAAAACAACAACATCGCGGCAAAAAATCGCATGGGGCGATGATAACCTTTGGCGGCGGCGTGTGTAACACGGCATTGAAATGCCGGGGCGTAACACGGTATTCCAAGGCCGGGGAGGAAAGCCGATGAGTCTGTCCAATATTACTTACGTTATTTTCGACGTCTACGGCACCGTCGTCGACTGGCGTTCCTGCGTCATCGCCGAGGCCCGAGCGCTTGGCGAACGGAAGGGAATCGAAGGCGTCGATTGGGAGGCGTTCACCGACGCCTGGAAGGACGGCTACCGCCCGGCCATGGACGAGGTCAACGCAGGCAAGCGGGCGTGGACCACCAACGACGTCCTGCAACGCCAACGCCTCGAGGAAATCGCCGGGGAATTCGGACTCCAAGGATTATCCGAGGCCGACAAGGACGGCCTCAACCGCGCCTGGCACCGGCTTGCGCCGTGGCCGGACGCCATTCCCGGGCTGCTCCGCATCAAGGCCGAAACCCCGATCGGCACGTTTTCCAACGGCAGCTTTCATCTGCTCGCCAACATGGCCCGGCATTCCGGCCTGCCCTGGGATTTCATCCTCTCGGCCGACAACTTCCGCGCCTATAAACCGGCCCCGGAAATCTATCTCGGCGCGATTGAATTGTTGGGGGGCGAGGCGGAACGCATATTGCTGGTCGCGGCGCACAACTACGATTTAATGAACGCCCGAAAACACGGCATGAAAACCGCCTACATCTGCCGCCAGACGATGTTCGGGCCGAACCAGGACCGGGACCTGGAAGCCGAGGACGATTGGGATATCGTCACCGATTCGATCGAAGGCGCCGCCGATGCCTTATGTGGTTGAGGGTGGGGCGTTTGAGAACCTATTAAAGCAGGCCGCTGTCCTCGCCGTCGCCGCCGACGATCTCCTCGCCGTCGCCGAACAGGTCCTCGACCATGTCGAATTCCTTGCGCAGCCCACGCCGGTCCAACAGCTTCTTCTGCGCCCCTTCGGGGAAATCGGTGAACATGATCACCTTCTTTTCGATCAGCACCTCGATCAAGTCCTCGATGACACGGACCAGGCCGAGGTCCGACTTCATCCAATCGTCGTCGTCGGCCTCGGCGGCCGGGATGTTATCCTGGATGAAGACCTTCAACGCCGGATCGTCGGGCGCCACCTCCTCGGCGCCTTTCACCGGTTCGGTATAGACGGCGAGAATCTTTCCCTGGGCGTCCTTGTGCACGAAAGGCATGGATGCGGTCTCCCGAATGGTTGCGGCCTGGCCGCCAGTGTAAACCGGGGACAATTGGGTTGGTTAAGAAAAATTGGGGGTTGGTTAACAAAATTTCGCAATTTCGCCGGTCCTATGGTCGCCGCCGCCCCCGTGGCGTTCCTCTTGGTGGTCCTCTTGGTGGTCCTCTTGGTGGTCCTCTTGGTGGTCCTCTTGGTGGTCCTCTTGGTGATCCCCTTGGGGGCATGCCAGGCGCCGCCGTACCCCACCGCCGGATCGTCCCCCGGGCAGGTCATCACCGAAGTCCGGGCCTACGAGGCGCCGCCAACCGTCGGCGTCGACGCCCTGATCCGGAAACATGGTCTTTTAGGGGCCCGGGTCGGCTATGCGCTGTTGGATCTTGAAAGCGGCGGCCTGATTGGCGGGCGCAATGAAAACGCGCTGTTCATTCCGGCCTCGACGGCCAAGGTGCCGACCACGGTGGCGGCGCTCGGTATCCTCGGCCCCGGCTACCGTTTCCAGACCCGGGTGCTGGTCACCGGCAAGGTGGCGCCCGGGGAAGATGGGGGCGTTTTGCAAGGCGATCTTACCCTGCAGGGCGGCGGCGATCCGCTGCTTACAATTCCGGCCTTCATGGG
>JADFNT010000209.1 GCA_022563215.1 Pseudomonadota bacterium | reverse complement strand
TAGGTGCTCCCATCGGTAATCGAATTTTCACCCGCCACGACCGCGCCTCCTTAAACCGTTGGTCCCGTTGAGTTGCGGACCAGTGTTGCATAAATTTCGTTGACAGTCGAATGCTGTCTCCTCACCTTTTTTAGCGGTTCTCGTGTCCCTGGGGTCTCCGATGGGTGAAGCGAAACCAGGCTCAATCCGGCCGGCGGCGGGGTGGGGATGCCGAAGCCTCCGCCCTATGGCCCGAAACTCGTTTCAGCCTTCCCCGAGGCGCGGCCTTCGGCTACCATCCGGTCCCGTTTGGGGAGTCATCTGGGGCATGTCGTTTAAGGTTTCCCGGCTGGGGTTCACATCAAGGGGAGGAGACCAATGACCATCAGCATCGGGGACCGTGTTCCCAACGTCGAACTCTTCGTCATGGGCGCCGAAGGGCCCACGGCGATCTCGTCCGATGACCTTTTCGGCGCCAAGTTGGTGGCCCTGTTCGGCCTGCCCGGCGCCTTCACCAAGACCTGCTCGGCCAAGCACCTGCCGGGCTTCGTCAACAACGCCGACGCCTTGAAGGCCAAGGGGGTGGATGAGATCATCTGCCTTTCCGTCAACGACGCCTGGGTGATGAATGCCTGGGGCGAGGGCCAGAACGCCGAGGGCCACGTCGCCATGGTCGGCGACGGCGGCCTCAACTTCACCCGCTGGGCCGGCCTCGAGGTCGACCTGAGCGCCAAGGGCTACGGGCCGCGTTGCAAGCGGTTCTCCGCCCTCCTCGACGACGGCGTCGTCACCCATGTGCATTTCGAGGACGGCGGCTTTGGCGAGACCAGCGCCGAGACCCTGCTCGGCGATTTATAGTCCTCGGTTTCTTAATTCCATGCCGGCGTTTGGGGGGCGTTTGGGGGGCGGCGTTGAAAAAAAACAACCCCCATCCCGCACTTGGCGTATAACGGGGCGCATAAGATGCCGGCGTCTCGGGTGAGGCGTCCCTAAGGACGAGGTTTCCAGGTGACCAAACAAGCGGCCACGATGACCGATAAAATTCCGGGCCGGCTCGGCGCCGGCGCACGGGGCCGCCCCGATTCTCCGGCGCCCCGGTTCCGTATCGCCGATTACGCGGTGCTGTTGAAGCCCCGGGTGATGTCGCTGGTGGTGTTTACCGCCATCACCGGCCTTTTGCTGGCCCCCAATCCGCCCGGCAGCCTGAGCCCCCTGACCGGCTTTTTCGCCGTCCTTTGTATCGCGCTCGGCGCCGGCGCGTCGGGCGCCATCAACATGTGGTACGACCGCGACATCGACCAGCACATGCTGCGGACCAAGAACCGGCCGCTCCCGGCCGGGCGGCTGGAGCCCAGGGAAGCGCTGATCTTCGGCATTACGCTTGCCGCCGGTTCGGTGACCGCGATGGCGGTGCTGGTCAATACCGCGGCCGCGTTGCTGCTGGCGCTGACGATTTTGTATTACGTCTTTATCTATACTGTATGGCTGAAACGGCGCACGCCGCAGAACATCGTCATCGGCGGTGTTTCGGGGGCCTTGCCGCCGGTGATCGGCTGGGCCGCCGCCACCGGCGACGTCGGCTTGGGCGCGGTGGTGCTGTTCGCCATCATCTTCCTGTGGACGCCGCCCCATTCGTGGGCGCTGGCGCTGTTCCGCCAAGGCGATTACGAAGCCGCCGGCGTGCCCATGCTTCCCGTTGTCTCCGGCATCCGCGAAACCAAGCGCCAGATGCTTCTCTATACGGTGGCGCTGGTGCCGGTGACCCTGCTGCCGGTGGTGATCGGTATTTCGGGCGCTTTTTACGCCTCGGCGGCGGCGTTTCTGGGTTTCTTCTTCGCCCACCATATGTGGCAAGTATGGAAGGACGAGGACGGCACCGCCGCCAGACCGATGTTTTTCTTTTCCATCATCTATCTGTTTTTGATCTTCACGGCGATGCTCATCGACCGGCTGATGTACTTACCGATGTTTAAGTTCTAAAAACCGAGACACCCCTTCAGCGACCGCGCCAGCCCTTCCATCAGTTCCCCATATAGCCCCGGCCCCGGTTTCAGGCCGGCGCCCAGGGGGTCGAGGATTCCGATCCGGGCCTTGGAGCCCTCGATCAACGTCTTCGCCAGCGCCGGTTCGAACTCGGGCTCGGTGAACACGCAGGGGATTTTTCGGTCGATGATTACCCGCCGCAGGGCCGAAATCCGTTTCGCCCCCGGCGGCCGGTCGGCGGCGGCGGTAACCGCGCCCGCCGAAGCGAGGCCGAAACGGTCCTCGAAATAGCCGAAGGCGTCATGAAACACCAGAAAAGGGACCCCGGTCACGGGTTCGAGGGTTTGCCTGATCTCCGCTTCCAGCTTCACCAATCCAGCCAGCAAGTTAGACCCGTTGCGGCGGTAGAGGACGGCGTTGGCGGGATCGGCGTCGGCCATGACGGTGACCATGATCCGCGTCATGGCGGCGGCGTTGCGGGGGTCGAGCCAGACGTGCGGGTCGGCATCTCCCTCTTCCCCACCCGGGTCTTTAAAGCGCCGTGTCTTGACGCCCTCGGCCGTCGCCATTCCGACCACCATGACGCGCCCGGATAATGCCGACAGGGGCTTGGCCATGAACCCATCCAGCCCCGGCCCGATCCAGAACACCACTTGCGCCTCGGCCAGGGCGCGGGCGGCGGACGGCTTCATGGTAAATGAGTGGGGAGAGCTTCCCCCCGGCAGCAGCAGCCGGGGCCGCCCGGCGCCCTCCATGACCGCGGCCAGAAGCGAATGCACCGGGGCGATCGAGGCCACGGCTTTGATCTCTTCCGCCCGCGCCGGGGCGGCCCAGATAAGAGCGAAAAAGATGGCTGCAACAAGACGAGGGAAGGGACCAATCATGGGCGGGAGAGTAATTCGCTGCGTCCGCTTTGGCGAGGGTGCGATGGATGCTAGGATTTCGCGCGGCGGTGAATAGACCGAGACCCGGAGGCTGTGATGGCCGAGAACCAGGAACAGGACGAAGAAGAAGAAAATGGGCCCGAGCCCTTTGAAGAAGAGGAGGCACTGGACCTAGCCCGCCAAGGCAAGGACGCCTGGAACGCCTGGGCCGAGGAAAACCCGGGCCGGGAGGTCGATTTCGCGGATGTCGATTTCACCACCGAGGAAAACAAGGCAATTTCCTTCAAGGGCTTCACGTTCCCGGGCGATGCAAATTTTTCAGTTGCCAAGTTTAAGGATGCCGAATTCAATGAGGCAGTCTTTAAAGGGAATGCCAACTTCTCAGAGGCAACCTTCGAGGTGGACGCCGGGTTCGGCTGGGCTACCTTCGCGGGGTACGCCGAGTTCGGCGGGGCCACCTTCGAGAGGGACGCCGGGTTCGACGAGGCCACCTTCGAAGGGAAAGCCGGGTTCGGCGACGTCACCTTCGAAGGGGACGCCCGGTTCTATAGGGCCACCTTCGAAGGGGACTCCCGATTCGACGGAGCGACGTTCGCCGGTTCCGTCGATCTCAATGGCAGCCGGTTCGAGACCGTGCCCGACTTCCGGGCGACGAACTTCGAGAAACACCTTACCCTGCACGGTATCGAGGTCGATTTCCGGCGGCCTGCCGATCCCGCCGATGCCGACAGGTACCGGCGGCTGAAGGACTTCGCCGTCGCCGCCCGCGACCATGAACGCGAGCAGATGTTCTTCGCCTATGAGCTGATGGCTAAGCGCGGCTATGAGACGCGCGGCCTGGCGTTGGTGCCCAACTACCTCTACGGATGGCTCAGCGGCTTCGGGCGCAGCCTTTGGCGGCCGAGTATCGGACTTTTCGTCGTCTGGGGCACCTTCGGCGTTCTTTATAGCTGGATCGCAGTAAAAGACTGGAGTCATATTTGGGACGGGTTGTTGTTTTCCGCCGCGCAACTTTTCCCCTTTCTCGGCGCGTCCAAGGGCGCCCTCGCCGATGCAAAGGCGGCG
>JADFNT010000208.1 GCA_022563215.1 Pseudomonadota bacterium | reverse complement strand
CGAAGATCTCGAAACCTTCCTCCATCAGATTGACGCCGGTCTGCATAACGCAGATATGGGCCTCCATGCCTACGATGACCGCCTGACGGCGGTCCAAAGCCTTGAACTCGGCGGCGAAGGACGGTTCGTTCATACAAGAAAAGTGCATTTTCTCGAACACCTTGCCGTCCTTGGCCAAGTCCTGGAGTTCCGGCACGATATGGCCGAGCCCCTTGGGGTACTGCTCGGTGAGCAGCATCGGGATTCCGAGCCTGGATGCCGCAGTCATCAGGGTCCGAGTATTTCGAATCACCCGCGCCGGAGCCTGCATGGCGGGCACCAGCCGTTCCTGGACGTCGATCACGATCAGGCACGATTGATCGGCCTTGATCAGCATCGGGAAAACTCCTTCCGGGGGCGGTGGCGGCCAACCTAGCCCATCGCCTAAGGCCAGCCAAGGGCGCCAAGGCGGGAATCATTGACTTGGAGCCCCGAACCCCTAAACTTCCGGCACCTTGACCGTGAACAAAAAAACCCGGGCCGGCGGCCGTACCGCCCCCTGTCAGAACCGGCTTTCATGAGCTTCGAAGAATTGGGCTTGAGCGACGAAGTCCTGCGCGCCGTCAGCGACGCGGGCTACACCGAGCCCACTCCGATCCAGAAACAGGCCATCCCGGTGGTTTTCATGGGCCGCGACATTCTCGGCTGCGCCCAGACCGGCACCGGCAAGACCGCCGGTTTCACGCTGCCGATGATCGACATCCTGGCCGCCGGCAGGGCCAAGGCCAGGATGCCCCGGTCGCTGATCCTGGAACCGACACGGGAGCTGGCGGCCCAGGTGGCGGAAAGCTTCGAGACCTACGGCAAATACCACAAGCTGACCAAGGCGCTGCTGATCGGCGGCCATACCCTGACCGAGCAGATCAAGATCGTGGAACGGGGGGTGGACGTGCTGATCGCGACGCCGGGGCGCTTGATCGACCTGTTCGAACGCGGTCATTTGTTGATGCACGATGTGAAAATTCTGGTCATCGACGAAGCCGACCGGATGCTGGACATGGGGTTCATTCCCGACGTCAAGCGAATCGTCGGATTGTTGCCGCCGATCAGGAACACGCTGTTCTTTTCCGCCACCATGCCGCCGGAAATCCGCCGCCTCGCCGACGACTTCCTGATGAACCCGAAGGAAATCCACGTCGCGCCGCCGGCGACGACGGCGGATAACATTGTCCAGGGCATGGTCGTGGTCAAACACGGGGACGGGCGGCGCCCCGGCGGCGGCCAGAAGGAAAAGCGGGCCGCGCTCCGCCAGTTGATCCGCCAGGAAAAGCCCAAGAACGCGTTGATATTCTGCAACCGCAAGCGCGACGTCGATACGGTCTACCGGTCGCTGACCCGCCATGGGCTCGAAGCCTTCCGGCTGCACGGCGACATGCCGCAACCGGTACGCACCGAAACCCTGGCCAATTTCAAGACCGGCATTATCAAGCTTCTGGTCTGTTCCGACGTCGCGGCGCGCGGCCTCGACATCCCGGAAATGAGCCACGTCTTCAATTTCGACGTACCGACCCATGCCGAGGATTACGTGCATCGCATCGGCCGCACCGGGCGGGCCGGGCGCCAAGGCCGGGCCCTCACCATCGCCACGCCCGAGGATGGCAAGTACCTGGACGCCATCGAGAAATTGACCGGCCAGATAATCCCCAAGATCGAGCTTAAAGGGGTCGAGGGCGACGTACTGGAGCCGGCGGCGGAAAAACCCCCGGGACGGGGACGGGACAGAGGCCGGGAACGGGGCCGTGGGCGGGGCCGCGGACGACGGAGCGGCGGCCGGGGACGCGAGCAGCAATCGGACAGGTCGGCCCCCGAACCCGTATCCGCTTCCGCTTCACCGCCGGCGGCGACCGAGAAGCCCGCGGCGCCGGTATCCGCCCCGGCCCCATCGGCGGTAACCGAAAAGCCCGCGGCGCCGGAACCGGCCCCGGCTCAAGCCCCCGCCAAAGCCGTCAAAAAAGATCGTCACGGAAAGCCGAATCCGGCGCAAAACCGGGCAGACGCCCCCCGCCAACAGGACGGCGGCGGCCCGGTAAAGGGGCTCGGCAACCATATGCCGGCCTTCCTCCGGGTGACGCCGCCGAAGGGCAAATAGTTCCCCAAACCGGCGACGTTCCAGTCCTTTTGTAGCGGAAAATTCAGAACTCGATAATCGTGCTGTGGACGGCGACGGCGATCAGCATCACGGCGTAAAAGACCGTGGCGACGCCGGCGACGGTGAAAATCCTCGACGTCACCCGCAAGGGATAAAGGATGCGCGGGCGGGCCGGATAAAGCGGCGCCGTTTCGACGCTCATTTGGCGGCTGATTTCAGGCTTGACGTTTATGATATCCATTTTTCTGTCCTTGCGGCCCCAAAGCCGTGCTCAAGCCGCCTTCCGGCCGTCCCAGCGGTGGGCTTGGAAGGCTTCGTCCAAGGGGATGTCGGCGACGTGGTTGGTGTAGTTGCTGATCAGCTTGAAGGCGGCGGCGAGAATGACTTCCAACACCTGGGCCTTGGTGAACCCGGCGTCGAGAAAGGCCTTCACCTGCTCATCGGCGACCCGGCCCCGCTTTTCGACCACCGCCTGGGTGAAATCGCGGAGTGCCGACAAGCGCCCGTCGTCGATCGGTTGGCCGTCGCGAACGGCGTCGACGGCCTGTTGCGGCACGCCGGACTTGGCCGCCAACATGCTGTAGACCGGCACGCAGTAGGTGCAGCCGTTGTCGACGCTGATGGCAAGGGCGAGGAACTGCTGTTCGGCGGCTGAGAAGCTGCTGGTAGCCAAAGCGCCCTGGATCGCCTGATAGCCTTCCAGAGCGGCCGGGCTTTCGGCCAGAACGGCCATCATATTGGGAATGAAACCGAGTTTTTGCTGGGCCGCGCGGAGCCCGGCTCCGGCCCGTTCGGGGGCTGTGTCGATGGTGTGGATGGTGAAGTCAGTCATGAGATGTTTCCTATTTTGATTCAAGAGATTAAGTGTAGTTGTTGAGAATTTGATTCAGGCCGCCCGGGGCAGTTTTTTAGCCCCGCCCAGAAGTTCGTCGAGGAGGCCGTGGGCGTCCAGGGCCGCCAATTGGTCGTAACCGCCGATGGACTCGCCGTCGACGAAAATCTGCGGCACCGAGGTGGCATGGGCGCGCTCGATCATCTGGCGCTCGCGGATTTCATCGTCGGTGACGTCGATATCCTCGAAACGGGCGCCTTTTTCCTTCAGCAACGCCAAGGCGGCGCGGCTGTAGGAGCACCAGGTCTTGTGATAGACCTCGACCCGGGGTCCCGTCTCATTGGCGGCGGCTAACCCGGCGGTATTTGCTTGTTTTTTCATGTTCTTTTTCCTCCTTTTTGGACCAATTGGTCCTAATCATCCAAAAAAATATAATTAAAACAGACTATTAATCCAAAACGGTGAGTGCCGTCCGGGCGACATCGGAAAGCGCTTCCGGGTCCGGATTGGCCTTGCCGACGACCATCAGGCCGTTGAGGCTGCTGGTCAGGTACCGGGCCAGCGCCCGGGGGTCTTTATCCGGTCCGATCTGCCCCTCCCTCTGGCCGCGTTCGACGAGGGCCATGAAAGTATCTTCCATGATGCCGAAACCGCCGCCGATCAATTTCGCCGCCTCAGGGTCGTGAAGGGCGACCTCGACGGCACAGTTGTTGAGGAAACAACCGCGCTGCCCGCCTTCCTCGGTCATCCGGCTGACGGCCCGCTCGAACAGCGATTCGATCAACTTGCGAGCCGGGGCGTCGAGGCCGGAAACGGCTGAAACCTGGGCCGTTACGGTCTTCTTGTAATGCTCGATGGCGGCCAGGAACACCTCGTGCTTGGAGCCGAAGGTGTCGTAAAAGCTACTTTTCGAGAGCTTCATGGCACCGATCAGGTCGCACCAGGACGTCG
>JADFNT010000207.1 GCA_022563215.1 Pseudomonadota bacterium | reverse complement strand
CGGAACGATATGTTCATCGACGAGGTCACCGACGGACTTTTCGGTCGGCGTGTCGCCGTAGATGTAATCGTTGCCTTCCAGGCCGCCGATGGCGTCCCGGCCCGAGCCGCCGACGAGGAAATCGGCGGCGGCGCTGCCCTGGATGGGGGTGAAGACCGACTGCGGAATCACGATCAGGTCGTCGCGGACGATGCGGCGGAACCCCGACCTCGGCGGCGTGATCAGGGCGGGATCGAGGAAAAACTCGAACCCCGGCCCCAGCCCGGTCAGCGTATCGGCGATTTCGCCGCCGAAAAGCAAATCCTGTCCGGGGTCGTCGTTGAAGCCTTTGCCTAACGTGGCGGCGGTTTCTTGCTCGGGCTCGGATTCCTGTTCTTCCCCGGTCTCGTCGTCGCGGTCCCGTTCGTCGTCGCCGGGGCCGATATCGGCGAACACGAAGTCGTCGTCGGGGCCGGTCGTCCGGGCGACGGCGCGGGTCAGCCCAAAGGCCAGCGGATCGACCGCTTCGGCGGCGGCGATGGCGGCGGCGAGCGCCTCTTCGGGGTCGGCGCCGGATGCGATCGCCTGGTCGAAGGCGGCGAGCGCCGCGGCTTCGCCGGTGACCAGGCTGTCGACGGCGTTGTAGGCCAGGTCATAGGCCGCGTCCTCGAAGGCGATCTCGGCTTCGGCGCGGACCAGGTCCTCGATGTCCCAGAACCCGGCCTCGACGCCGGCGACCACGGTACCGGGAGGCGCCGGGCGCGAGGCCCAGCGGGCGGCCATGACGGCCTCGGTAATGGCCCGTTCGGCCGCCGCCTCGGCAAAGGCGGCGTCGGCCTCGATGGCCACCGGGTCGTCGATCGCCGCCAGGCTGTCGCGGGCCGCCGCCTGGTTCTCTATTTCCCGGTCGAGCGCGCGCAATTCCGACGGCGACAGGGGGGGCAAGGATTCCCATGCCTCCGGCGATGGCCGGCCGATGGTCCTGGCGTCAAGGACGGCCGCCTCCAGGGTCGCTTCGCGGGCCGCGACCTCGGCCAGGGTTTCGGCAAAAAAGGCGTCGGCGGCAAAGCCGACGGGATCGTCGATGCCGGAAAACAGGTCGGTGGTTTTCGACACCTCGGCGATGACCTCGTCGAGGGCCGCCAGCTCGCCGGGGGACAGCATGTCCTCGGCATAGAGTCCCGGCCCGACGGGTTCGGCCGACCAGCCGGCGGCGAAGATGGCATCCTGGGTCGCGGTTTGGGCCGCGGTTTCGGCGAAGGACGCTTCCGCCGCGGCGGCCACCGGGTCTTCGGCCAATGCCAGGGAATCCCCGTCCAGCGCTTCCCGGGCGATGATCGAATCCAGCGCCGCCAGGGCCTCGGGGGAAAACTCGCTTTCCACCGGTGGGTCCCCAGGGGAAATATCGGCCAGGGTATCGGATGGAGGTTCGGTCTTTGAGGCGACCGCCTGCGCGTCCCAGCCGGCGGCCCGGATGGCGTCCTGGGTGGCGTTGTCGGCGCTGATTTCGGCAAAGGCGGCTTGGGCCGCGTCGGCGACCGGGTCTTCAACGGCGGAGAGGTCACTGTCTTCGCCAAGGGTTCGGTCGACCACCGCATCAAGGGCGTCGAGCGCGGCGGCGGGCATCCGGTCCTCGAGGGGCGGTTCGGGCGGCGCGGAGACCGCTTCCGCCGACCAGCCGGCGGCGGAGATGGCTTCCTGGGCGGCGTTTTCGGCCTTGAGTTCGGAAAAAGCGGCTTCGGCCTCGATCGCCACCGGGTCCTCGATTTCAAGGGAATCGAGCTTCTTTTCCTTGGGCAGCGCCTTTTGGATCGACGCGATCCATCCGTCGTCCTGGCCGTCGGGGAAAAGAAGGTTGCTTGTTGTGCTCACGAAGGACCGTTTTCGTAAAATACCAAGGAGCGGCTTCGAGCGCCCGTCCGCTAAGGGGCGCCCCTGGGGTCGTGGCAACGATTCTACACGGCCCCGAAAGGCGCGTGAATCCACTCCCGAAGGGCGGCACTAACGGACTGATATCGTTGCCCTTGTTCAGACGGCGCGAAAACGGGCCGGGGCCGGTGGGGCGCCGAATCGGGCGAATCGGAAGCCCCGATTCGTTTGCTTTCGGGTTTTGTTACGGCGCCCGCTTGATCATCCCGCCGAGATCCCGTCCGGCGAAGACGTGGACGTGGAAATGGGGGACCTCTTGGTGGGCGTCGGGGCCGTTGTTGGCCAGGAACCGGTAACCGGCCTCGACGGCGCCGGCTTCGCGGGCGACGGTACCGACGGCGCGGAAGAAACCGGCGATTTCGGCGTCGGACGCGTTATCGGAAAAATCGTCCAGGGACTCATAAGACCCCTTGGGAATGACCAGCAGGTGAACCGGCGCCTGCGGGTTGATGTCCCTGAAGGCCAGCGCGGTGTCGTCCTCGTAGATCTTGTCGCAGGGAATTTCGCCGCGCAGGATCTTGGCGAAGATGTTCTCGGGGTCATAGGCCATCGTCTGTTTCCTGGTCTCGGGATTTCTTTTCCTCGACCCCCGACCTGCCGGCGCGGCTCTGCAATTCCTCGAATACGTCTCCGGGGGTTATGCCCTGTTCCGCCCAAAGAACCAGCAAATGGTAAAGCAGATCGGCGCTCTCCGAAATCACGTGCTCGGGGGTTTCGCGAAGCGCGGCGACGATCACTTCACTCGCCTCTTCGCCGATTTTCCCGGCCATTTTTCCGAGACCTCCATCAAAAAGCCTGGCCGTATAGGAGATTTCGAGATCGCCGCCCTTGCGGCTTGCGATGATCTCATAAAGCTCGTCTAGGAAGTGGGCTGTCGTCTGTTTGTCGCTCATATTGAATCATCCCTTATGTCCGCGCCCGCCGCCTTCATGTGGGCCTTGGCTTCGGCAATGGTATAGGTGCCGAAGTGAAAGATCGAGGCCGCCAATACCGCCGACGCATGTCCTTGCGTGACGCCTTCGACCAGGTGGTCCAGGGTGCCGACGCCGCCCGAGGCGATCACCGGGACCGGCACGGCGTCGGCAACCGCGCGGGTCAGTTCCAGATCGAAGCCTTTTTTCGTCCCGTCCCGGTCCATGGAGGTCAGCAGGATTTCGCCGCAGCCCAGGTCGGCCATGCGTTGGCACCAGGAAATGGCCTCTGTGCCGGTGGCTTCGCGGCCTCCGTGGGTGAAAATTTCGAACCCGCCGGACGGCGTCCTTTTGGCATCGACGGAGACGACGATGCACTGGGAGCCGAATTTTTCCGCCGCCTGGCTGACGAATTCGGGGGTCTTGACCGCGGCGGTGTTGATCGAAACCTTGTCCGCGCCGGCCAGCAGGAGCTTTCGGATATCGTCGATCTTGCGTATCCCGCCGCCGACGGTGAGCGGCATGAAACAATGCTCGGCGGTGTTCGAGACGACGTCGAAAATGGTGTCGCGGTTGTCCGAGCTGGCGGTGATGTCCAGGAAACACAGCTCGTCGGCGCCGGCCTTGTCGTATATCTGCGCTTGTTCGACGGGGTCGCCGGCGTCCACCAGGTCGACGAAGTTGACCCCCTTGACGACGCGCCCGGCATCGACGTCCAGACACGGGATGATTCTGACTTTCAGCATGTTTGCGCCAACAGTCTGACCGCTTGCCTTACATCGATGCGCCCGTCATACAGCGCGCGGCCCGAGATGACGCCCTCGAGAGTGCCTTCGCCGGCTTTTTTCAGCGCCTCCAGGTCGGCCAGGGACGACACGCCGCCCGACGCGATCACCGGCACGTTGACCGCGCCCGCCAATTCCACCGTGGCCTCGATGTTGGGGCCGTCCATGGCGCCGTCGCGCGATATGTCGGTGTGGATGATGGCGGAAACGCCGCAATCCTCGAACCGGCGGGCCAGGTCGAGGGCGGTGATTTCCGACGTTTCGGTCCAGCCTTCGACGGCGACCAAGCCGTCGCGGGCGTCGATGCCG
>JADFNT010000206.1 GCA_022563215.1 Pseudomonadota bacterium | reverse complement strand
AGTAAGACCTACATTGGCCTGGACCGGTAAACGGGCGGTTATGGAACTCTCAATCAGCATTCTGCTACCTACAATACATACCTAATATATACTATTTCAGGTATTGCAACATAATCTATAGAGAAAGTGTAAATTTTGCAACATAAAAAAAATAAAATTTTTGAAATTTTCTTAATTCATTGAAAATAAATAAAACTTTTTTCTGTTTAAGCACAATTTTTTTATATTTCAGTGCCTCGACGCCCTATTTTTGGGACCATTTCCAGGAATCGGTAGCCGTTTCCGGGATAGTGAAGTTCAAAGACTTGGTTATTCCTCCCCTATGCGGGGCGGGCCGCCCTTGGCGCTGGGCCCGAAAGCCTTATCCAGGACATGGGTCGAGTCTTCGGCGAGGGTGACGCACTGGCTGATCAACTCCAAAATTTTGACGTTGTTGAGAAGGACCTGCTGGGCTTCAGGCCTGTTGTCGTCGCTGATTTTAGTGCATCTGTTCAGGATATCGCCGCGGATTACCCGAAGGATTTCTTCCAGCTTCGACCCATCGGGATTGGAATCAGAGACCAAGAAATGTGTCATTTTATTTCTCCATTGTGCCCCAAAATCAGCTTAAAACCGGGGAAAGCCCCACAGGGAACCCCCAGGCAAAGCCTTCGTGTGGCCTTGGGGACGGAACGCCGGGCCATTCATTCGTCCTGAAGGGGTGTTTTTCGGAAAAATAAAAAATGCCGGTTTTTTCCCTAATTCATGTGATATTGGCAGAATTTCAAGGTTTATTCCATGTTTCCCATCTCCCCTGATCCATCCCGTGCGGACAAGGGTCGAAGGACGTCAACGGACCAGCGGCAAAACAACGCCGAATGGCAAGAGGAAGAACGGCGTAACGAAGAAGGCCGCCGGTCATAGGTTGCCAGGCGCCAGGCCGCGGACTGGAGCCAACCGTAAACACACCTGTTATCGACACATTTGCCGTTCCATCCTGTTCCGGCGACGGTGATTTATTCTGAAATATCCTGCAATAATTCGAAATTCCCCTGTGCAATTGATGACACATAAGGGGTGCATTATTCCTCACCTTGGAGTTTGGGAATGCCGCCGGCTCGTCCGCGAGCAGACCATTCGAACGGATAGGAGAGTTAACCGAATTATGAACGTATTCAATAAGTCAGCCGCAAAAACGCTCAACCAGACGGCTTCCGGCTTTGACGTGGCTTTTTTCACCCAGTTGGTCGACAACCTGCCAACCAACGTGCTGGTCTGCGACCCGGCGACCTTAATCATCACCTACGCCAACAATACCAGCATCGAGACGCTGCGGCTGGTCGCTGATGAGTTGCCGGCCGGCGTGACGCCGGACAACATCGTCGGCCAGTGCATCGACGTATTCCACAAGGATCCGTCGCACCAGCGCCAATTGCTGGCCAACCCGGCGAACCTGCCGCACGAGGCGATCATCCGCTTCGGACCGCACCTGCTTGAGCTCTATATCGCCGCCTTGCACGGCACCGACGGCTCGGTGGAGCACCTGTTGCTGTCGTGGACGATCGTCACCGAGCGCGAGCGCCTGAAGACGATGATCGACAACATGCCGATCAACATCATGATGGCCGACGCCAAGACGCTGGAGGTCATCTACATCAACCAGACCAGCCTCGATACCCTGAAGACGGTCGAGGACCTGCTGCCGTGCAAGGCCGACGAGGTCTTGGGCATTTGCATCGACATCTTCCACAAGGACCCGTCGCACCAGCGCAAGTTGCTGGCCGATCCCAAAAACCTGCCGCACAAGGCCAAGATTCCGTTGGGCGAGCACACGCTGCAGCTCGACGTCTCGGCGATCATCGACGATACCGGCTATTATATCGGCCCGATGGTGGCCTGGAGCGTCATCACCGAACAGGTGCAGATGGCGAACAACGTCAAGCAAGTGACCGAGATCGTGGCCTCGGCGTCGACGCAGTTGCAGAACACGGCGGAGGGCATGTTGACGACGGCCGAGCAGGTGACGCAGCAGTCGGGCGCCGTCGCGGCGGCCGCCGAGCAGGCGTCGGCCAACGTGCAGACGGTGGCCTCGGCCGCCGAGGAGCTCTCGGCCTCGATCGAGGAGGTCGGCCGTCAGGTCGAGGAATCCTCGAAAATCGCCCAGAACGCCGCCGAGGAGACCAAACAGACCAACGAATCGGTCGAGGAGCTGGCCGAGGCCGCCGACAAGATCGGCGAGGTCGTCGAGTTGATCTCCGACATCGCGGCACAGACCAACCTGCTGGCTCTCAACGCCACCATCGAGGCGGCACGGGCCGGAGACGCCGGCAAAGGCTTCGCCGTCGTCGCCAACGAGGTCAAGTCGCTGGCCAGCCAGACGGCCAAGGCGACCGGCGACATCGCGGCCCAGATCTCGGCCATCCAGTCGGCCACCGGCAACGCGGTGACCGCCATCAAGGGCATCGGCGAGACCATCAGCCAGGTCAACGAGATCGCCACCGCCATCGCTTCCGCCGTCGAGGAACAGGGCGCGGCGACGAAGGAGATCGCGCGCAACGTCCAGGAGGCCGCCACCGGCACCCAGGAAGTATCGTCCAACATCGTCGAGGTGCAAAAGGCCGCAGCCAAGACCGGCCAGTCCTCGGGCCAGGTGCTGGAATCCGCCCAGGAGCTGTCCAAGCAGGCCGAAGCCCTGCAGGACGAAATGGTGAAGTTCCTGTCCGACGACTAAGGGCCACGAACGGAAAGATAACGCCGATAATGAATCGGGCCGCGGCTGTTTCAGCCACGGCCCGATTTGCTTGCCGGCCTGGGAAATCCCCTGTCCTCTCCTCAGACCCCCTTGGCAAACAGCCGCTGGGCCATCCGGTCCATTTTCGACACTCGGCCGTAAAGCTCAAAGCTGCGGTTCAGTAATCTTTTCAGGCGATCCGGAAGGTTCTCCTCTTCGGCGCACTCGCCGGGCAGGCACACTTCGTGGGCGGTCAAATGATAGTTTCCGGACTGGGCCTGTTCGGGGGTCATCTCCCCCGCCGAAACGGCCTTATGGACAATCAGCCAGGCCATGATTTCGCTCAACCGGGCGGTCAGGCGCATTTGTTCCCTATTGACCTTGATGGTTTCGATGGCGGAAAGGTGACCGGACTCTTCCTTCCAGTCATGAACGCTGTAATCCCAAGCCTCTTCGAGAAGCTGGAGGGTCTCGCCATAGGTGCGCTCGATAAACTTCGCGAAAGGCGCGTGTTCGGTCATCTTTCACCTGTTTATCAGGAATCCATAATTGAAATCGGAAACTCGCGCAACACGGCACCGGACAGCGCACGGTGAAGGCGTAACGCCGGTTGGCCTCGCCTGCCCCTAAATTCCGCCTTATCCGGACCTTCGCCGTACGGGGCCTTGGCGGCGGCTCCGGGAATAAAAAAAGGCGCACCGTACCGGGCTCGCCCGCAATCGGGGTTTACGCTGGCGGCCCAAATCACTAGGACTTGGCACTGTAGGTACGGATGGGTGCCCGAGTGGTTGAAGGGACCGGTCTTGAAAAGTGGGAACGACCGTCCCGGCTTATCCTGTCTAGTCCCTGTGAGGGTTATTTTGTAGGGGTTCCCACCGACGCTCGTGTGGTTCTATCCCGTCTCGTATTGCCCTTTCATTTCCAGTTGGGTTGCAAAATGGGTTGCAGAATGATCACTTAAATTGGGTAATAGGATCAAGTTGGAAGAATTTCCGCATACTTGGATTTAGGGATTGGACACCATCTTCACCGAATGCTGCGACAAAGATAGAGCGGAGAATTCCTGTACGGCATTGCTCTAAAATCACTCTTAAATCCTGGATGTTCTGTGCGTCCTTATACGCAGCCAGATATCCCCCAATCCGAAATTCGAGTGTTCGTGTCAACTTAGTTATGTCGATCCATTCTCTCACAAGCCGTTTAACGTCTTTGAGCTTAT
>JADFNT010000205.1 GCA_022563215.1 Pseudomonadota bacterium | reverse complement strand
TGTTTTCCATGGACGGCGACCTGGCGCCGATCGGCGGGCTGGCCGATATCGCCGCCGAGCACGACGCCTGGCTGATGACCGACGACGCGCACGGCATCGGCGTCGTCGGCGGCGGCCGGGGGTCCAGCACCGTCAATGGCGGCCAAGGCCGGGTGCCGTTGCAGATGGGCACCCTGTCGAAGGCCGTCGGCGGCTACGGCGGCTATTTGTGCGCCAGCCAGGCGGTGACCGACCTGATCCGCACCCGGTGCCGGACCTTCATCTACTCCACCGCTTTGCCGCCCGCTTCCGTGGCGGCGGCGATCGCGGCGATTGATTTGATCGAGGCCGACCCCGATTACGCCGCCCTGCCGCTCGCCAAGGCCAAGGCGTTCACCGCCCTGTTGGGCCTGCCCGAGGCCGAAAGCCCCATCGTCCCCGTCGTCCTCGGCGATTCGGAACGGACGCTCCTGGCCTCAAGGCTTTTGGAGGACGAGGGATTCCTGGTCGTCGCCATCCGCCCGCCGACGGTGCCCGACGGCACGGCCCGGCTGCGCGTTACCTTCACCGCCGCCCACGGCGACGAAGACATCCAAAGGCTGGCGGAGATCATCCGCACCCGGATACTCGAAGCCCCCGATGCCGAAGCCCCCGATGCCGAAGCAAGTGCGTGAAGACGCTGTTCGTCACCGCAAGCGGCACCGGCACCGGCAAGACCTACATCACCGCCGCCCTCGCCGCGGCGTTCAAGGATAAGGGATTGTCCGTCAGGGTCCTGAAGCCGGTCGTCAGCGGCTATCCCGGCGACGATGGGCCCGGCGACGATGGGCCCGGCGACGATGGGTCGGCCACCGACACCGCGATTTTGCTTAAAAGCCTCGAAATCGAGCCGACGCAAGAGGCCGTCGAGGGGTGCTCGCCGTGGCGGTTCGCCGAGCCCCTGTCGCCGGACATGGCGGCCCGGCGCGAAGGCCGGAGCATCGATTTCGAGGCCCTGGTCGGTTTCTGCCGCGACGCGCAAGGGGGCGAAGAGGACCGGCTGCTGATCGAAGGCATCGGCGGCGCCATGGTGCCGCTCGACGAAACCCGCACCGTGCTCGACTGGATGGCGGAACTGGAAGCGCCGGCCCTCGTCGTCGTCGGCTCCTATCTCGGCACCCTGAGCCACACCCTGACCACGGTTTCGGCGATCCAGGGCCGCGGCATCGGGATCGCCGGCGTGGTGGTGGATGAATCCGACGACAGCCCGGTGCCGGTGATCGAGACGGTGGAAACCCTGGCCCGTTTCCTGTCGGGGGTGGAAATCGCCGCCGTCGCCCGCAACGCCGGACCGGCGGCGGTTCATGCCGCCCTCGGGCCGATGATCGACGTGTAATCAGGCTTTCCGGCAGTTTTTTTCGATCCACGGCGCCAGTTCGTCTTCTTCCAATTCCCCGGCGGCGAGTTTCATGATGGTCTCCAGCGCGTCCATCTTATCGGGGGCAAGCTCGTACCCGTTCTCGGAAAGAAACATGGCCATAGCAGCGAAGGCAATCCGCTTGTTGCCATCGACGAAAGGATGGTTGCGGGCAAGTCCGAAGGCATAAGCGGCGGCCAGATCGAAAACCGTTGCCTCCGCGTCGTAAGCTTGTTTGTTGACGGGCCGCGCCAGGGCGGACTCAAGAAGCCCCGCATCACGAAGCCCGCCAGAGCCTCCGTATCGGGCGATCTGCATTTCCTGGACAACGATCACGGCCTCGGGAAGAAGCCAAGCCGGCTCCTTCATTTCGCCAGTTCGCGAAAAACGTCCCGGTACTTATTCATGAAGTCTTCGGCCGCCTCGACCTGGCGCGCGAAACGCTGGTCATAGGGCGTCAGACGGATGCCGTCGGGGGTGTGCACGACAAACAACTTGTCCCCCTCGGATACGCCAAGCCGTTCGAGTTCCGCCTTGGGCAGAATGACGCCGTGGGAATTACCAATCTTGCGGACCGTCAAAATGTCTGACATCGGAATCTCCAAAATCATATGTTATATTAATTGTTATAACATCCGTCCAGACGTGTCAAAGGAAACCCCTCAACGCGTGAGGAAGAGAACCGGCGAACGGGTGGCCTGGGAAAGCAGGGCGAGGGCGGTTTTGAGAAACAGGAAAACGTCGCCGCAAACGTCCTTGATGAGGTTGCCGCGGTTATGGCCCGCTCCCCTGATGCCCAGGGTCAACGGTTGCCCTTGCGGTTCGATCCAGGTGCCGAACAATCTGTCCCAGATCACCGCCACCGAAAGGTTCCTCCCGTAATGGTCCGGGTTGTCGCTGTGGTGGATGCGGTGGCCGGCCGGCGAGATCAGGACCCAGCGTCCGAACCAGCCCCAATCGGACCGCAGATTCGAATGCACCAGCAACTGGTAGATGTAGTTGAAGGTGCCGAACATGAACAGGTGCATGGGCTCGGGCAGCAAAATGATATAGGGCCAGACGCGGACGAACGGCTCGAAAAGGAGCAAAAACGGGTTGTTCCTATGCGACGTGAAAAGGGTCAACGTCGTCGCCGAATGATGCAGCCTGTGAAGGGGCCACAACAGCGGCGTGTGCTGGACCCGATGGTTCCAATAATCGAAAAACGACCACACGAATACGAACAACACGATATCGACAGCCGGGAACCCGGTCGAAAACCGGCCCCCCCAACCGACGGCGGCACCGATGAATTCACCTTTGAACTGCTCGGCATAGAGATACAGCCCAAGGGTGAAATAAATAAAAACCAAGTGCCGGATGCGGAAGATGTGGAGGAGGTAGAAAAACAGGTCGTAGCCCACCGATTGGTCCCGGCGCTCGACAAACAACTGATGCCAGGAGCTGTTGCGGTAGCCGACGAAAATGATTTCCATGAAGACGACGAACAGAACCGCCCCCACCGGGATAATCAGCCCGACAAGAATACCGAAATAGGGTATGGGGGAAATAAGGCCGCCGGGGTTGGGGTGATACTTGAAAACAGCCTGCAAGACGCAAACGGCCATGAAGGCGGCCAGGATCACGTGCAGGCAAACGATGCCCTCGTTTCGGTCTTCCATGGTTAAAATCGGCGGCTTTTTCATCGGCCCTTACCTTAGCCGAATATCGGGGCGTCGGTTAGGGGGAAAGCCGGCCCTTACCTCCCCGGGCCCCTACCCCATCCTGGCCTTGAGCCCCTCGTCGAGCTTGTCGAGGAACGCCTGGGTGTTGAGCCACCCCTGATCGGGGCCGATGAGCAGCGCCAGGTCCTTGGTCATGAAGCCCGCCTCGACGGTGTCGATACACACCGCCTCCAGGGTTTCGGCGAACGTCACCACGTCCGGCGTTTGGTCGAACTTGCCGCGGTAGGCGAGCCCCCGCGTCCAGGCGAAGATCGAGGCGATGGGGTTGGTCGACGTCTCCTTGCCTTCCTGGTGCTGGCGGTAGTGCCGGGTCACCGTGCCGTGCGCCGCCTCGGCCTCGACCGTCTTGCCGTCCGCCGTCAGCAGCACCGACGTCATCAGGCCTAAGGACCCGAAGCCCTGGGCCAGGGTGTCGGACTGCACGTCGCCGTCGTAGTTCTTGCACGCCCACACGAAGCCGCCTTCCCACTTCATCGCCGCCGCCACCATGTCGTCGATGAGCCGGTGTTCGTAGGTCAGGCCGGCGTCGTCGAAACGGTCCTTGAACTCGGCCTCGTAGATTTCCTGGAAGATGTCCTTAAAGCGCCCGTCATAGACCTTGAGGATGGTGTTCTTGGTCGACAGATACAAAGGCCAGCCGAGATCAAGCGCGTAGGTGAAGCACGAACGCGCGAAGCCGGTGATCGAATGGTCCAGGTTGTACATGGAAAGGGCGATGCCCGGGTCCTCGAACCGGAACACCTCACGCTCGATCACCTCGCCGCCGTCATCGGGCTCGAAGCGCATGGTCAGCTTGCCGGCCCCGGGGATGATGATGTCGGTGGCCCGGTACTGGTCGCCGAAGGCGTG
>JADFNT010000204.1 GCA_022563215.1 Pseudomonadota bacterium | reverse complement strand
TGGGCCCAGAAATGCCGTAGTTCAGCGGTAGGGACATGCCCTTTCCTCTTCAAGAGCCCGTTTACAAGACCGCCGGACCCTATACCGAAATTATCTTTCAGACACGCCAAACCTTGTCCCAGGCGTTAAAGATCGGCACGGTGATTCGAGGCCCCAAGATCGATCATGAGATTGTGCGGGCGGGCGAAAAACGCTATAGAAACAGGATGCTGGGATACCGACCCTTTTTGATGATTATGAGCCTTGGCGCCGCTTTTCTGGCCGCCGCCTGCGCGGCCCCCGAGGCATATGTTTTTAAGTTCGGGGAATTCAATCGGGCTTCAAAAACGTTCGGAAAAGAGCCGGAAGATTTAGAGTTGGTAACGATTTGTTATAACAAAATGGGTACAAAGCCTGAAATCATTTCCAAACTGGCGATAGAGGAATGTGGGAAATACGGTAAACAAGCGATCTTTTTTGAACAGAGATTTGATTTGTGTCCGCTTTTCACTCCCATCGCCGCCGTTTATGATTGTGAGCGAGATAAACCGGAAGAACAAAAGGTTTCCAATCCCTTTAACGAATATCCGAATTTTGGAACCAAGGCCCCGGAGAGGATAAAACCATGAAAAAACTTACAGCCATCGTTTTGGCCGTTTCCCTCGGCGGATGCGCCAACATTGACATGACCCGCGAAGAAATGCTCGTCACCGCGGCTGGCGCCGCTGCGGGAGGTATCCTGGGGTATCAATTGGGCGGGGGGGTCATCTTGAATTCCCTGTTCGCCACCGCCGGCACCGTGGCCGGCGGCGCGGCCGGGTTTTATGCGACCCGGGCCCTTATGGGATCGGACCGTGCCGCCTATGACCGAACGACCCAGAAAGGCCTGGCCTCGGCCGAAGACGGCAAAATCCTCGATTGGCGGAACCCGGATACGGGCAATTCCGGCATTTTCCGCGCTACCCGCTCGTTTTATACGGGCAACGGCCAATATTGCCGCCAGTACCGCACCACCGTTGCCTTCGAAAAAGGGGTACAGTCAGCCAACGGCATGGCTTGCCTCAAGGCCAACGGAGAATGGCAGGTCGTTTCCGACGACTTTAGCAGCTAGGGTCGGTTGCGCGCCCCCAGGATTTCATCCTCTGAGAGCGGCCGGTGAACGGGCGCCACGCCGTGTTTAGCTTTATTGCCATTACCGTCGGGGTGTACATGGGGTTGGTCGGGGCCCTGTACCTGATTCAAGACAAGCTCATCTACCACCCGTCGCAATACCTGCCGTCGCCGGCCGAAAGCGGCTTGGCGGAAATGCGGCCGGTCCCATTGACGACCAAAGACGGATTGAAACTGATATCCTGGTACAAGGCGGCCGAAAAAGGCCAGCCGACCATGATCTATTTCCAGGGCAACGGCGGCAACATCGCCGGGCGGGAAATCAAGGTCCGGCCCTATCTCGATGCCGGGTTCGGAGTTCTTTTGGTCGGCTACCGGGGGTATGGAGGCAACCCCGGCAGCCCGAGTGAGCAGGGGCTTTACGCCGATGGCCGGGCGCAGCTCGAATTCCTGGCGGGCCAAGGGGTTGAACCGGAGCGGTGGGTGCTCTATGGCGAATCCCTGGGCACCGCCATTGCCGTCCAGATGGCCATCGAACAAGCGCCGAAAAGGCCGGTCGGCGCCGTCGTCCTGGAATCGCCTTTCACTTCCCTGGCCGATGCCGCCGCCGAACACTACCCTTTCGTTCCCGCCCGGATGCTGGTCAAGGACAGCTATGATACGCTTGCCAAGATAGACAGGATCATGGCGCCTCTTTTCGTATTCGCCGGTGAAAACGACGCGATAATTCCTCCCCAACATGGCAAGACGGTTTTTGAGGCTGCCCGTCAGCCTAAGGAAAGCCGTTGGATCCCGGGTGGCGGGCACAACAACCTTCATCAATTCGGAATCCCGGGCAAGGTCATCGATTTTCTCCGCCGACGGCTTGCGGGCGGTTAATTCAGTTTCTTAATACAATCAAGTAATACATTGAAAATGTGTTTTAATAATTTGATTTGCCTTGATTTTAGGTGAGCAATTCCGCTTGACTTTGCCCCTGTTCAGTATATGTTTTTAAATGTCGTAGTGTATGCACACCAGAGGTGTGCGAGTTGCGAACGGACCTGCGTTTGATGCCTTTGCTTTTTATTAAGGCTCACGGCGTAGAGGTTGGGGTTGAACGGATAGGGTATAATGGCAACGGTACCCAAGACATTACCGCCGCTAAACATAGCCAGTGTTACGAAAACCCGGCTTGGCCCGCCGACGCGGGTGGTCTCCGAAGGCCAGAGCAGCGTCGAGGAGTTGCAATCCAGCGTCAATGTTTCCTTTGATTCCGCGGCCTATGGTTTCCGCGAGGAACAACGGTCTACCTTCAATCATCAGGGCGGAAACCGTCAACCGCATCATCAGCCGGGGGTGGTCAATGCGCCGACCCAGGCCTTCGCGGCAATGCTCGAAGCCGGGGAAACCGCTACGGATGGTAAAAGCGACGGCAGGGATGTCAACGCTCCCCGGTTTTCCACATTGATCTCCAAGGCGATTGAAATTTATGAAACCAACGCCCGGGTGATCTCCGGCGAAAACTACGTGTTGGGAACTTCCGTCAGCCTGGTCCTTTAGGGTTGCTTTTCTCCCAATGCGGGATCGGGGTGCCAGGCGCCTCTTTTTTTTATCTTCATGTGATTGCCGTCACGGCCCCGGGGTTAGCCCGCCCGATCGAGGCCGAAGCGGCCTATCGCACAGGCGTCAGGGTCATTCAAACGTCCGCCGAGATCGAGCCCTATCGGGTCGGCGTCATCGCCCGAAGCGGGGCCTTCGAAAGCCTTTCCAACCACGGTTATCCGCGCCACCGGCTTTATTTTTTGTTAATTCCTTCCCTCGTAACTTATATTTATCAGATGGCCGTGAAGCCCCGGGGATTCATGGGGCGTTTGCGCCGCTAACCCCGCGCCCATTTCGAGGATTCAAGATGCCCGCCGATGTGGAAAACGCCTTCGATATTGCGTTTTGGTTCGCCGATACGGCACTGAACGAAAACCAATATCTACAGCCGCAAAAACTCCAGCGCCTTTTGTTTATCGCCCAGGCCTATTACACGGTCGCCTTCAACGGCCGCAAACTGATGCCGGCGGTGTTCGTCGCCGACGAGATGGGGCCCATCGAACCCAACATCTATTTGGCGTTTTCAAAAGGCCGCCCCGAGATCGACGCCCGGCTGTTTCTTCCCCATGAAGTCGAAACTTTCCTCGACGGCATCTGGCGGCGTTTCGGCCATCATTCAGCCGAGCGGCTTAACAAAATGATCAAGGAAACCACGGCCTTCAAACAGGCCTATAAAAACGCCCCAAGAACCGAAATCCCGCTCGATGCGATGCGCCTTTCCTTTGCCCGGGCCGAGAAGACCCCCGGCGTTGCCCAGGTGGTGAAACCGAAAATCCTGAGAACCCAATCCGGCAAGGCGGTGAATGTAAAGGCCTGGGTTCCGGGGACCAAACCGGCAGCCAAGAAATAAGGCCAGCCGCCCAATCCCTCACCGAAGAAGAAAAACCCCAAAAACCAAGCCAAAGGCATTGCATTCTTGCCTTATTCCTTTCATGTTGCGGGTAACGGCGACGACGATTTTATCCGATAGTTAAGGTCACCGTTCCCGAGCCAACGGACATGTTGTTCGGAAGGGTCGGGGATCGCCAATGAAGCGAAACAAGGGAGGAGATTTTTATGTCGATTAGTACGAAGTTTCTGCGCGCCCTGACGTTTGGCGTTGCCGCGGCCGGCCTTCTTGCGGCGAGTCCGGTATCGGCCAAGGTCGAGGGCGACACCATCATTCTCGGCTCCGCCATTTCGTTCACCGGCAAGTATTCGACCAACGGAATCCACGCCAAGAACGGCTATAACCTGGGCGTCAAACGGATCAACGAAATGGGCGGCGTCAAGGTCGGCGGCAAGTCCTA
>JADFNT010000203.1 GCA_022563215.1 Pseudomonadota bacterium | reverse complement strand
TTTTCGCCCTCGGCCAGGACCAGGGCGCGGAAGGCCTTTTCGATCCGCTGCCAACGGCTGTCCCGGTCCATGGCGTAATAGCGGCCGGTGACGGTGGCGACGCGAAAGCCCTCGAGGCCGTCCGTGGCTTCGATAAATTCAGTCATGAAGTCCTTGGCGCTTCGAGGCGGCGTGTCGCGGCCATCGAGAAACGCATGCAGCGCCACCGGCACCCCGGCATCGGCGACAATAAACGCCAAAGCCGCGATTTGATTCTGGTGGGAATGGACGCCGCCCGGCGACACCAATCCCATCAAATGACACGTGCCGCCGTTCGATTTCAGCGTCTCGATGAACGCCACGAGGTCGGGGTGGGCGGCCAGTTCTCCGGCGACAATGGCGGCGCTGATCCTTTCCAGATTCTGGGGCACGATGCGCCCGGCGCCCAAGTTCGTGTGGCCGACCTCGGAATTGCCCATCTGCCCCGCCGGCAAGCCGACTTCCTCGGCCGAGGCATCCAGGCGCGCGCGCGGAACCGATGCCGTCAGCCGGTCCCAGGTGGGCGTTCGGCCAAGCGCGATGGCGTTGTGATCTTGCTCTTCGCTGTCCCCCCAGCCGTCGAGGATGCAGAGCACGACGGGCCTGGGACGGGTGTTTGGTTCGGAAGAATCGGACATGGCTGTAATATAGAGTTTCAGGCGAAAAATACGATACCCGAGAGGTCCTTAGCGGAGCGTTAACTCCCGTTCTTTTTGCCCTCCAAGCGGCGCCCCTCAGCCCCGGTGATAAGGGTGGCCCGAGAGGATGCACTGGGCCCGGTAGACCTGTTCCGCCAGCAAGGCGCGCACCAGCATGTGCGGCCACGTCATGGGGCCGAGACTGAGCACCAGCCTGGCGCGCTTCGAGACCTCCTCGTCCAAGCCCTCGGCGCCGCCGATCATGAACACCACGTGCCGGGCGCCGTCGTCCCGCCAATGCCCCAGTTGCTTGGCGAACTGGGTGCTGGAAAGCGCCTTGCCCTTTCCATCCAGGGCCACGATGACGGCATCCTTCGGCGCCTGGGCCAGCAAAAGCCCGGCCTCGCTTTTTTTCAAGGGCGCCGGCTTGAGCCGCTTTTTTTCTTCTACTTCCTTGAGATCAAACGGAAGGGTGATGCGCCCGGCGTAATGCTCGAAAAGCGCGCGTTCGGGCCCGGCTTTCCATCTGCCGACGGCGGCGACGACGAGGCGCATGGGGTGCCTCCCCCCTCGGTTGCAAAGGTCCTTCGACCCGGTTGGCGCCCTTCGGCGCCGCCGGGACGCGGTTCAGGCCGTCAAGCCGGGGCCGCCTCGCGGTGCCGTGAAGCGCCGGTCCATATTCTTTCCAGGCTGTAGAAATCGCGGACCTCGGGCCTGAACAGGTGGACGATCACGTCGCCGGCGTCGATCAGCACCCAGTCGCAGTTGGCGAGGCCCTCGGCGGCGATGCCCTTGAGCCCGTGGTCCTTCATTTTTCGCTGGAGATGATCGGCCATGGCGCCGACTTGACGTTTGGACCTGCCATTGGCAATGACCATGAAATCGGCGATTTCGGTCTTGCCGGCAAGGTCGATGACGACAACGTCCTCAGCCTTGTCATCGTCGAGGGATGTTTCCACCAGCTTGAGCAGTTCGCCCGATACCGGCGGCATCTTTTTCTTGCGAGGTATGGTTGGCCTCCTTTCCTCTCAAACTCAGTCACTTCCGGTTCCGGGTCCCGGCCCGGATTCCGGTGGCCGAAGCGGCGTCCAGCGGGATGTTCACGAACACCCATGCCGGCGGCCTCATGTCGGCCAAGGCGGCGGCCCGGGTCTCGTTTATTCTGTGCCGGGCGAACCGCCGCGCCGCTTTTGACGTCAGCGCCCTGAAAGAATAGGTGGGCCGCGCGAAAACCGCAACGGGTACGGCATCAAAAACCGCCGTCCACCCATGCCAGCGCGGGATTTCGATAAGGTTGTCGGCGCCCATGATCCAGACGAACCGGTGGGCCGGGAACCGCCGTTTCAGCGCCTTCAGGGTGTCGGCGGTAAAGCGCGTGCCCAGTTCCCGTTCCATATCGGTGACCCAGACCCTGCGTCCCCAGGCAGCGGAACCGGCGGCGGCGCGGGCGTTGGTCAGGCGCTCGGCCAAGGGCGCCATGTCGTCGGCCGGCTTCAACGGGTTTTGCGGCGCCACCAGCCACCACACCTGGTCGAGCCCCAGCCGCGCCAGCGCCAGGCGGCTGATATGCAGATGACCGGCATGGGCGGGGTTGAACGAGCCCCCCAGAAGGCCGACCCGGGAGCCTCTCCCGGCGGCGGAAACCGGATGATTACCCTTCACGGCCGGCACGAAAGGACCCAAGGGGCGCGGAACCGGTTATGGACGGCATTGCCCTTCGCCACGAACCACGTATTTCATGCTGGTGAGCTGTTCGACGCCGACGGGGCCGCGGGCATGCAGTTTGCCCGTCGAGATGCCGATCTCGGCGCCCATGCCGAACTCGCCGCCGTCGGCGAACTGGGTCGAGGCGTTGATCAGCACGATGGCGCTGTCGACCTTCTTGACGAAGGTCTCCGCCGCCTCGGCGTTGCCGGTGATGATGCAGTCCGTATGGTTGGTCCCGTGGCGCTCGATATGGTCGATGGCGTCCTCGATGCCGTCCACCACCTTGACCGAAATAATCGAGTCCAGGTACTCGGTATCCCAGTCCTCGTCGGTGGCCGGAACGATCCGGGAATCGGCGGCCTGGGCGTCGGCGTCGCCGCGCACCTCGCAGCCGGCCTCGATCAGGTCGTCGACGATGGGGCCCAGCATGCTCTCCACCGCGGCGCGGTCGATGATCAGCGTCTCCGTCGCCCCGCAGATGCCGGTGCGGCGCATCTTGGCGTTGACGACGATTTTCCGCGCCATTTCGGGGTCGGCTCCGGCGTTGACGTAGGAATGGCAGATGCCTTCCAGGTGCTTGAACAGCGGCACCCGGCTGTCGGCGGTGACGCGCTCGATCAGGGACTTGCCGCCCCGGGGCACGATGACGTCGATGGTGTCGGTCATGTGCAGCATCTCGCCGACGGCGGCGCGGTCGGTGGTGGGCACAAGCTGGATCGCCGCTTCGGGCAGGCCGCCGGCCTTCAGGCCGTCGGTCAGCGACGCCATGATGGCGCGCGACGAATGGAAGCTTTCCGAACCGCCGCGCAGGATCGCCGCATTGCCGGCCTTCAGGCACAGCCCGCCGGCGTCGGCGGTGACGTTGGGCCGCGATTCGTAGATCACCCCGATGACGCCCAAGGGCACGCGCACGCGCTGGATATGAAGGCCGTTGGGCCGGTCCCACTCTTCCGTTACCGTACCCACGGGATCGGGCAGCGCCGCGATCTCCCGCAAACCCTTGGCGACCCCTTCGATGCGGTCGCCGGTGAGTTCCAGCCTATCGAGCATCGCCGCCGTCAGGCCCTTTTCCTTGCCCGCCGCCATGTCCTTGGCGTTTTCCGACAGGATCTCGTTCTTGCGCCGGCGCAGGCTTTCGGCGGTCTCCAAAAGCGCCTTGTTCTTCGCCTCCGTGGGCGCATAGGCAAGCTCGCGGGCGGCGGCCTTGGCGGCCTCGCCGATGCCCCGCATTAATTTTGCGATGTCCTGTTTTCCGGTCGTATCCATGATCATTCACTCAATCCAGCACCAGGTCGTCGCGGTGGATCATCTCGTCGCGGCCACGGTAGCCGAGAAGGGCCTCTATTTCACTGGTTTTGTAGCCCATGATGCGCCTGGCGTCCTCGGCCGAATAGGCGCACAAGCCCCGTCCCAGTTCGCGCCCGTCGGCGGATTTGACGACCACCGCGTCGCCGCGCTGGAAATCACCCTCGATCTCGACGACGCCGACCGGAAGCAGGCTCTTGCCGGCGCCGAGCGCCTTCTCGGCGCCGGCATCCAGCACCACGGTCCCCGCCGGCCTCAGGACGCCGGCAATCCAGCGTTTGCGTGCCGTTTTTGGGGTG
>JADFNT010000202.1 GCA_022563215.1 Pseudomonadota bacterium | reverse complement strand
ACCTCCATCACCCCACCCTGGAAAACTTGGAAAAAATTGGAAATCGCGCGACTCCAGCGGTTATGCCTTCCCCTTGGAGGCGCCGTGGCGGCGCGGTTCGGCGGGTTGTACGGGCTCACCGGCCGCGCTGTCCTCGATGATGGGAAAATAAAATGAGGCGGAACAGACCAGAACAGGCGATCCACAAGGCGGTGGTTCAATATCTCGAGTTGGAGGAAAACTTGGGAAGTCTGACGTTCTTTCACGTACCCAACGGGGGCAGGCGCGGCAAGGCCGAAGGCGCCATTTTCAAGGCCATGGGCGTCCGTGCCGGTGTCGCTGACTTAGTTCTGCTGTTTCCTTCGGGCAGGTGCGCGTTCATCGAAATTAAAAGCCCCAAGGGCCGCTTGAGCCCGGCACAAAAAGTATTCAGGAACACCGTCGAGGATATGGGGTTCCCCTTCGCCGAGTGCCGGGGGGGTGGATGAGGTTGAGCGTTTTGTTCGCGGGATTCTCGTCAACCATGAATACCGAGATCGCGCCGATAGGGCGTTTCAACCCGAAAAAGTCCTCGGCCTGAAACCGGACCTGCATCGCCACACGGCAGCATAAGAAAGGCGTTGAAAGCGCCCAAAACCAAAAAAGGATAAAAACAATGGCAGATCATCAAGAAAACAAAGAAAACTCCGACGGCGTCGGCCGCCCAAAGGCCCAAAGCCACAATTCCGAACAGTCAAACATGGTCAAGGGCAAAACCTATCAAGGCCCGCCCGGCAAAGGTATGCCACCCGGCATTGCGGACAAGATCGACCAGGCCGAAGTCCCTGGACGGAAAAAATAATGTCGGAAGAAACAGATTTCCAGCTTGCCGAGGGTTTGGCTGAACTTGAAGGCGGAAGCCTGTCAGACGACCTGGGCGACCTTGCCGACGACCTGGGCGCCGACGACGATCCAGAGGCCGAAGCACCGGCACCTATGGATGATGTCGCCGTTCCCGCCAGCTTGGGCGATTTTGTCCCGCCTGACGAAGCGGTTGAAAATTTGGGCGACACCCACGAGGGGGCAGAATTGGTTTCCATGTGGGGCTCGGATGCACCGCGAAATATCAAGATCGCTCAAAACGAGGCGGCGCAGATCGTCGCCGACATCGAAAGGCATGATCCGGGCGCAGCGGCGGTGCTTCTGGATGTCGTCTACAACAAAATGTCCGACGCTCAACAAACGGCCGTCATCGCCGCCTTGGCGAAACGTGGTCGGTAGGAGAAAACGATGGATACCAACGAAACCGAAAAACTAAAAAGCCAGATCAGGAAGGCGGCGGCCTTGAAATTCGACGCCTCGCAGACTGGCCAATACGACGAAGCAAAAAAATGGGCGAAAGTTCAGACTCACCTCTCAGAGCAACTATCCGGCGACGGCCCGATTGTTGGATCAGGCAACCGGACATTTTGACCGAAATGGACGCCGGCGAACAAGCAAAGGCAAAAGAACTGTTGGCCCGGGTGACGGCGGCAAAACATGATTCTTATTTCCGGGGCGACCAGGCCGAGGCCTAAAAATTGGCCCGCTGGTCCAGCGCCGTCGCCGAAATAATGCACGATCAAAAAGGATACGCGAAATGAACGCAGTTTTACGAATGACCGTTTCTAAAAAGGGCGCTGGCGGGCGCATCTCAATGGCCGGGTCCGAGTTTGCCTGGAATGAGAGTGAGCGGAATCCCGGCCCGAACATCGTTAATTTACTGACCGCCGAGGCGATCCGGCTGCGTGTAGCCGCCGATGACGTCGACGGTGAGATTCATTACGACGTTTTCATAACCGAAGCATAAGAAAGGACTGAAAAATGGCTAAACAAGCGCAGGCCCTAGAGGCTGAAGAAGAAGAAACACCGGAACCCGAAGCGGCGCTGGAACCAGCCCAAAAACAACCGACGGCCGGGGTCAACTCTGTTTTTGCGATTTCCGAAAACGGCGCAGGATTTAAACTGCACGGCCACACAACTCACAGCAGCTTGGAGGCCGTTATGGCTCCGGGTTATTTCCTGCATGCGGGAAAACATGGCCTGCAACGAAACGATCATATCCTCTTGGTCTGCGAGGCCGACAGCGATACGCCCTGTTATGCGACCGTAGTTGTTAAGGCTCTTGTCGTCGGGCAGCCGGCGGAGGTGTTGCTTTTGGGCAAAGCGACGGTCGCCGAAAACGCGCCGTCCGATCCGTTCTCAATCCTCGACCTACCCAAGAACGCGACAGCGGTAGAGGTGGAAACCGCGCATATGACGCTGAAAATGGAACGCGACCCTCAATACGGCGGCACGGCATCGGCGATGAAAAGGCTTAACGACGCCCGCGACCTGGCGCTTAAAATCTGCAACGCACGCTCGGCCTAATGATCGAACCTGACGAAATTACCCTCGCCGAGGCGATTGAGGTTCTTGGCGAGAGGCTTGAGCCGTCACCGGATGAGGCCAGGAACGGCTGGAACGCCGAGACGCTGACAATTTACCACGCTCAAATGAAGCTGGCCGAAGGCGGCAAGATGCCCGCCGCATTCTGCCCCCTGCCGACGGGGGCGGATGATGAGGTTTGAGGAAGCCAAAGAACTCGTCGGCGAAATCGAGATCAGCAAGGACGAAGAAAAAAATGGGTGGGATGTCGAGGCCCTGACCTGCTACCTCGCGGAACGCGAACTGGCCGCGAAGGAAACGGTGTTTGACCGCCCGACGGTGAGGCCCACCCGGACCGTAAATACAATGAGATGGTTAGGACACGGAAATCATGGGTAACCCTGCAAACACCCGCTGGACGGCGCGCAAGCGCCTGTTTATCGAGGAACTTCTTCTAGGCGTTTCAGGGGCCGAGGCGGCGCGCCGGGCGCTGGAAGGCTTGGATGGGCAGGCGCTCCACGCAGGGCTCTTAGGGCTGGTGCACCCTGGGACGGGCGAGAAGTTGCTGTTTGAAGCGCCGCCGCCTCCCGACTTTCAGGAAGCGCTGACCGAGCTTCGTACATGGCAGTCGCAATAGTCGGATTAATTCGTACTATAGCAGGATAACCAGTGGTCCCGTCGCGACTTATAGTGTCAACAATCTTTTGTCGCGTACAGAGGCCTCGCAGCTTATAAGCACCGGGTGTTGCACTTAGAGCATGAACTCTCGGTGAGCTATCCGGGCTGAATGTGGTTGATATGAGCTTCGGGGGCTGCTAAACTGTGGAGCGTTTAGGGACGCCCTTACACTCCTCGGGGCGCGACTCGTTAGATGAAACCAGAGGGGACATGAAAAGTGTTTCGTTAAGGAAGCACGGCAAGGAGAAGACAGTGGCGACAGGTACAGTGAAATGGTTCAGCGATCAGAAAGGGTTCGGATTCATCACGCCGGACGGTGGCGGCGACGATTTGTTCGTACACCACAGCAACATCGAGGGCGAAGGATATCGCACCTTGGCCGATGATCAGCGCGTCGAATATGAGCCGGGAGAAGGCCGTAAAGGGCCGGAGGCTACGAAAGTTCGGCCGGCGTAACGCACCAAAAGAATTAAATCTAATGGGCCCCAACGGATCTGGGGCCCATTTCTTTTTAGAGGAGCCTCTATCGGCTCTCCGCTTTAATCCGGCGAACTATCCGGGCCAGAACCCACACAAACAACGAAAACTTACTCTGGCCGCGGTTCCTCCGAAGTCTCTTCCGCGCTTTCTTCGGAGACGCCCTTGCTTTTTTCCAGTTTTCTCTTTCTTTTTTCTTCTCTCTTTTTTTGCTTTGCTAGCTCCTTTTGCCGTTTCTCGTAGCCGTAATTTCGCTTCGCCAATGTGTCACCTCTTCGGAATGGACCGAGATTTCCCATATTGACGTGCCTGCGACCGCCGCGGGCACCTTTAAATCAGTATGATATGGGCAAAGACCCTTACCGTCAACATCTATTCTGCCGCCACCCTTGCCTTGTGACAGACCTCCCTTCTATAGATGGTTTCAGATGACCCAAGAATAATCAGGG
>JADFNT010000201.1 GCA_022563215.1 Pseudomonadota bacterium | reverse complement strand
AACGGCCGCATGTTCATCCTGGTCGACGACGAAGAGCGCGAGAACGAGGGCGACTTAGTGGTGCCGGCGCAAATGGCGACGCCGGAGGCCATCAACTTCATGGCCAAGCACGGCCGCGGGCTGATCTGTCTGGCGCTTTCCGCCGATCGGCTTAGGGAACTGGATCTGCCGCCGATGGCGCGGCACAACCGCTCGCGCCACGAAACCGCGTTTACGGTTTCCATCGAGGCCAGCGAAGGCGTAACCACCGGCATTTCGGCCTCCGACCGGGCGCGCACCATCGCCGTCGCCATCGACCCGACAAAGGGCCACGGGGATATCGTCTCGCCGGGCCACGTCTTCCCGCTCGAGGCCCGCGACGGCGGGGTGCTGGTCCGCGCCGGCCACACCGAGGCGGCGGTCGACGTATCGCGCCTCGCCGGGCTCAACCCGTCGGGCGTGATCTGCGAGATCATGAACGAGGACGGCACCATGGCGCGGATGCCGGACCTGATTAAATTCGCCCAGTTTCATGGCCTCAAGATCGGCACCATCGCCGATTTGATCGCCTATCGGCTGAAAAACGACCGCATCGTCGAACGGAAGGTGGAAGCGGCCTTCGACAGCGTCCATGGCGGCGCCTTCAAGATGATCGTCTACACCAACCTGATCGCCTATGCCGAACACATCGCCCTGGTGAAGGGCGACATCGGCGGCGCGCCCGGGGATGGCCAGGGGGAAGGCGGGCCGGTGATGGTGCGGATGCACGCCTTGAACGTGCTCGACGACGTTTTCGGCGACGCCTCCTCGGGCAAGGCCGGGGAGCTTCACCGGGCCATGGAGATGATCGCCGACGAGGGCCGGGGGATTCTGGTGCTGATCCGCGAGCCCCACCGGGCGGCGCTGTCGGAACGGATCAAGAGCAGGCTGGCGGCCCAAAAGGGCAACGGCGGGGAAAAGCCGGCGCCAAAGATTGCGGCCAAGACGGCGGCCAAAAGCGGCGAGCTTCGCGATTACGGAGTCGGGGCGCAGATCCTGCTCGATCTGGGGGTCAAGGAGATGATCCTGCTGTCCAATACCCAACACACCATCATCGGCCTCGAAGGCTATGGGTTGAGCATCGTCGAGCAACGCCCCATCGATGTTCCGAAAACCGGAAAAGATGGCTGACATGACCGAAGAACGGCGCATTCTGATCGTCGAAGCACGGTTTTACCAAGACATCGCCGATGAATTGGCGAACGGCGCGCAAAAAGAGCTCGAAACCGCCGGCCTCGGCCATGACCGGCTGGCGGTGCCCGGCGTCTTCGAGGTCCCGGGCGCCATCCGTTTCGCCATCCGGGCCATGGAAACCCATTCCGCGACCACCAATTACGCCGGCTTCGTCGCCCTGGGCACGGTGATCCGGGGCGAGACCGATCATTACCAACACATTTCGCGCGAAGCGACGCGGGCCCTGATGGACATCGCCACCCAACAGTCGGTGGCCTTGGGATTCGGGATCCTGACCTGCGACACCCAGGATCAGGCCCAGGCGCGCGCCGCCGTCGATCGGGGCAACAAGGGCGCCGAGGCGGTCCGCGCGTGTCTGAGGATGATGGAGGTCAAAAAAGACTTCCGTCTGGCGCCTCGATGACCGGGGCCGCGGGGACCTCCGACGCGGCGTCCACCAAATCGACCCCGGCGGGACGGCGGCGCAGCGCCGCGCGGCTGGCCGCGGTCCAGGCCCTTTACGAAATGGACATGGCCGGCGCCGAAGCCGATGAGGTGCTGGAGGAATTCCTGCAAAAGCGTTGGCGCCACGGCGCCGCTCATGACGAGGCGGAGAAAACGGCGCCACGCGGCGGGGACGACACCCCGGACGCCGCCGTAATGACCGAGCCCGACAACGAATTTCTCGGCGATCTGGTGCATGGCGTTTCCACCCGCCGCCAGGAATTGGATGGATTGATCGCCCAGGCGCTCAGCGGCGAGCGGACCGTGGACCGGCTGGAGACGCTGCTCAGGGCGATCCTCCGCGGCGGCGCCTATGAACTATTGGCCAAGCCAGACGTGCCGGCGGCGGTCGTCATAACCGAATACCTTGACGTGGCGCATGCCTTTTTCGACGACAAAGGAGTGAGCCTCGTCAACGGCGTCTTGGACCATCTCGCCCACAACCTTCGGGTCGGCGAGTTTTGACCGAATCGCGCCGAAACGCATCGGCGGTCCTGCCACAGGATGGAGAAGACGGAGCGTGAAGGAGCAAAAAAAACTCGGCGAGTTCGACCTCATATCCCGCTACTTCGCCCCCTTGGCGGCGGCCGAACCCGGCGCGCTGGGGCTTTTGGACGACGCCGCGGTGCTCGAGCCCGAACCCGGCCAACGTTTGGTCGTCACCACCGACAGTCTGGTTGCCGGCATTCATTTCCCCGCCGACGAAGACCCCCGGCACGTCGCCGCCCGGGTTTTGGGCGTCAACCTTTCGGATTTGGCCGCCATGGGCGCCCGGCCTTGGGCCTATACCCTGTCCGTGGCTTGGCCGAAGGACTGGGACCCCGGCTGGGTCGAGGGATTCGCCGAAGAACTGGGGCGGCAGCAGGAAAGGTATGGGCTTCATCTTGTCGGCGGCGACACGGTTTCGACGCCGGGGCCGTTGACCCTGTGCCTGACGGCGTTCGGCACCGTCGCCAAAGACGCCGAACTCAGGCGTTCCCGCGCCCGGCCGGACGACGACATCTACGTTTCCGGCACCATCGGCGACGCCGCCCTCGGCCTGAAGGTCCTGCAAGACGGGATCGAAGGGCTTTCGCCGGATCATGCCGAGGCTCTTGTGGACCGCTACCGCCGGCCCCGGCCGCGGCTCGAACTGGGCCGGCGGCTGCATGGCCTGGCCCATGGGGTCATCGACCTGTCGGACGGCCTGGTCGCCGACCTCGGCCATGTCGCCCGGGCTTCCGCGTGCCTGGCCACCATTGACGCTAGCCGGGTGCCGCTGTCGGACGCCGGCCGGGCCGCCATCGCCCTGAATCCTAAGCTTTTGAAACTAGCGCTCACCGGCGGCGACGATTACGAACTGCTGTTCACGGCGCCGTCATCGGCGGTCGGCGTCGTCGAAACCCTGGCCCGGGAGCTTGACCTGCCGCTGAGCGCCATCGGTAAAATCGGACCCAAGGGCGACGGCGGCAAAACCCCGGTCACCGTCGTCGATGGCGACGGCGGCGAATGGGTCATCGAAGACGGCGGCTATCGTCATTTTTGACTGCCCCGGCATTCGCAATTCAGTCGTTTCCAAAAGGCCCCGAAGCCGAGATAATGCCGCCATGCTGGGCCGACATGAAACGGTAGAAAGGGCCGTGGGTAAGCGATGAAAAAACTCCTCCTGATTTTAGGGTTGATAGTGATGCTCTGTGGCGGCTCCGTCAGCGCCCTGAAGTTCTACAACCTCGGCCCCTTCCAGAGGGGAGATGAGGTTGTCGAGGAGGATAAGCAAGAGGAAGAGGTCGACGACACGATTCTGTTCGTCGATATGGAACCGTTGGCGATTTCCATTTTCCAGGGCAACAGGGTCGCAGCCACCGTGCAGATCCAGGTCAAGCTGGCAACAAACGGCAAAGATAACGTCAAGAAGATCAAGCGCATAATGCCGATCATCGTCGACGCCTTCGTCCGCGATTTGCACAGTTTCATGCCAAGGCTGCTGAAGGCCGAGGAACGCATCGATGTCCTGATCATCAAGCAGCGCCTGCAGTTCATCAGCAACAAAGTCGCCGGCAAGGGGTTGATAAAAAACGTTTTGGTGCAATCGGTCCTCGAACAGCCGCGTTGAGGATGCGCCGCCCCGGGGATGGCTTTATGGGCTGTTGCTTTATATGGTTGCATCTGGCATTTTTCCGGCGAATTTCGAGGCTGGGTTGTCGTCCGCCCTTGTCGTAAAGCGGACAGTCTTTTTCACCGGCACCGTCTTAAAATACAAAAAACATCCCAAGGATTTCCTAATTTAGATAAAGG
>JADFNT010000013.1 GCA_022563215.1 Pseudomonadota bacterium | reverse complement strand
CCGGCTGCAGGATCGTCACCCGCCCGCCAAGGATTCCGTCGCGGCTTACTTCACAATCCGGTTCAGTCAACGGGGCCGCCGCCGGTCTGGATGATTTCGGCCTCGGCCAGAATTTCTTGTGCCTTGCCTAAGTCTTCGGAGAGGACCATGACCCGGCGCTGGATGGCTGAAATGCTGCCTTCCATGACGCTTGTGTGGGCGTCGAGAACCACGGCGTCGATGTTTTCCCCGGCCAGTTGGGCGGTCAGCCAGGACAGCAACACCGGGTCGTTGGTGCGTACCAATTCCTCCATTGCCGGGGGCCTCCTGTTTCGCCGATACGCCAACGGGCTTGACCCATTGGCCGCGCCGTTTCATGATTCACCTAATTAACGGGCCTATGCTCGGCTTTGGCACTTGAAGCGTCAAGCAACCTCGGAGGATAACGGTGGGCATTGTCGTCAGTCTGGACGGTGACCGGGGCCGCAAGCCTTCGCTCGACCCCCTCAGCGAGCTGGTCGCCGAAGACCTGAAGGCCGTCAATGAGCTGATCGTCCAGCGCATGGACAGCCCGGTCGAATTGATCCCGCAACTGGCCGGGCATATCATCGCCGCCGGCGGCAAGCGGCTGCGGCCGATGCTGACCCTGGCCTCGGCCCGCATGTGCGGCTATTCCGGGACCCGCCATGTGGCGTTGGCCGCCTGTGTCGAGTTCCTTCATACCGCCACCCTGCTGCACGACGACGTGGTCGACGAAAGCGACCTCAGGCGCGGTTTGGCCTCGGCCAATACCCTTTGGGGCAATAAAGCCAGCGTCCTGGTCGGCGATTTCCTGTTCAGCCGCTCGTTCGAGTTGATGGTCGAGGACGGATCGCTGGAGATGCTGGGGATTCTGTCCAACGCCTCGGCGGTGATCGCCGAGGGCGAGGTGATGCAGTTGATCACCGCCAACGACACCGAAACCAGCGAAACCGCCTATTTGGAGGTCATCCAGTCGAAGACGGCGCAATTGTTCGCCGCCGCCTGCAAAATCGGCGCCGTCGTCGCCGAAAGGCCCAGGATCGAAGAGGAAGCGCTCGATTCCTTCGGCATGAACCTCGGCATCGCCTTTCAGATGATCGACGACGTGCTCGATTATTCGGCCAAGCAGGCGACCCTCGGCAAGTCCATCGGCGACGATTTCAAGGAAGGCAAGATGAGCCTTCCGGTGATCCTGTCGTTCAGGCGCGGCGATGACGAAGACCGGGCGTTTTGGCGCCGCACGGTGGAGGATCTCGATCAAAACGAAGGCGATTTCGAACACGCCCTGCACCTGATGGAAAAACACACCGCCCTTGAAGATTCCGTCGAACGGGCCCGGCACTATGGCGCCATTGCGCGCGACGCGCTTGGCCTTTTCTCCGACAGGGCGGAAAAAAGCGCTTTCAACGAACTTATCGATTTTTGCATCGAACGCGCCTATTGAGGCGGCCAAAAACCACTTCTTGAAGGGGCTGGCGTGGCCCCGGGAAAGGCCTTGCCCCCCTTTCCTTGCCCCCGCCGCACCCGGGCGCTATAACCGCCACCGGCAAAGGGGTTAATCTCTAGCCAATAGCCTTTTTAAGGATTTGTCGGGGCGTGGCGCAGTCTGGTAGCGCACCTCGTTCGGGACGAGGGGGTCGGAGGTTCGAATCCTCTCGCCCCGACCATTTCCAAACCCCGGTGGGCCCGGGGGAAACCAGGGGGCAAGAGGTGCGCAACGCGATCATCGGTATCGTCATCGGCGTTGTGGTCGGCGTGGTCGTCGGCGCAACGGTCGTCGCGCCAAGACTAAATCCGGTCGGCGGCGAGGTTCCTCCCGCCCTTTCGCCGAAAGCCAAGGCGATCCTGCCAGCGGCTGAAAAGAGACCTTCTGCGGCGTCGCGGCAGACTGAAAAATTGTCCGAAAAGCCGGTCGAAATACTGGAAAGGGACAAGCGGCATCCCGCCTTCCCTGAACAAGTCGATGTGCCGACGGTCTCTGGGGCCCCTGCCGGTGTGGCCTCTGAAACCCTACCAGAGGCTGAGGTTTTCGGTGCCGGCAAGAAAGCCGAAAAAACTACCGGCGCCGGGAAAACCGCCCCCAAAAAGCCGGCTGAAGCGGGTCAACTGGCATCTGGTGAAGCGCTTTTCCCAAAGCCCGAAAAAGCCAAGACCGGTCTTCTTGAGTCTCTTGCCGATTCCGAAACGCCTCAGGTGTCCCCCGCCCCGGTCTACACCCCGCCGCCAGCCGGACCGAAAACCGTGCACCTGAAAATGGCCAGTGCCTACGCCAGCACCCTGCCGCAATTGGGAACACTTGCGAAAAGGCTTGATCGGGATATTTGGCGGGTTTCGGCCGGCACGCTTGAAATCAAGTTTTACGAACCCGGCGCCTTGGTGCCGCCCTTGGAAATGTTCGATGCCGTCCGCGCCGGGGTCATTGACGCCGCCTATTCCACGCCCGGGTTCTGGGGCAACAAGATTCCGGCCCTGCAATTGTTCGCCGCGGTTCCCTTCGGGCCGTCGGCAAAGGAATTCCTGGCATGGATTTATTTCGGCGGCGGCAAGGAACAGTTCGAGGAAATCTACCACGCCAACGGCATTCACAGCGTCTTTTGCGGACTGATTGCTCCCGAGGCCTCGGGGTGGTTCCGCAAACGCATTCGCACCGTCGAGGACCTCAAAGGTTTGAAAATGAGGTTCTTCGGCCTTGGCGCCAAGGTCATGCAAAGGCTGGGCGTCGTCACGACCCAGCTTGCGTCGGGTGACATCTTCGTCGCTTTTGAATCGGGCGTTATCGATGCGGCGGAGTTTTCGATGCCGGCCATTGATTTGAAACTGGGTCTCCACCGAATAGCCAAGAATTACTATTTTCCCGGCTGGCATCAGCCAGCAACGCTGTTCGAGCTGATGATCAACTTAAAGAAGTGGCAGTCCCTGTCGGTACCCGCCAAAGCCCAGATCGAAGCGGTCTGCGGCGATAACATCCGTTACGGATTGGCGGAAGGAGAAGCAGGACAGTTCAAAGCGTTGAAAAAGTTTCAATCCCAAGGCGTTGAGGTCCGTCGCTGGCCCGGCGAAATCCTCGAAGCCCTGAAGGCCGCCTGGGTCGAGGTCGCCCGGGATGAAGCGAAGGCCGACCGGGACTTTAAGCGTGTCTGGGAATCCCTGAGCGCCTTTCGCAAGGAATACTCTATCTGGAAAGAGCTAAGCCTTCCGTATTAAATGGTTAACCACCCTTGTTGTTAGGGTTAATGGCCTCAGGCAGCGTCGGCGTTGTCGGCAATGCCGCTCGGAAGTTGGCTCATCTTGGCCAACAGATAGTTCATATCAGGGATTTATGCTGAGCCGTCCGTCACAGCAGATGGGGTCTGCGGTTGGTTTTTCGATCATAATTTCGTCTCAAAATCCTTTCGGTCATTCTAACGGTTGCAAGGGCTTTGCCGTCCTCATATATAAAGGCTCAACTTTTTCGCAAATTCACTGTCTTTCAAGAGAGGCCTCCCTATGAGAAAAGAAAAATTTATCGCCGTGGCCCTGGCCGCCGCGATGGCCCTGGCAAGCGGTTCGGCAATGGCCGCCGGCGATGCCGCCAAGGGCGCCAAGGTTTTCAAAAAATGCAAGGCTTGCCATACCGCCCAAAAGGGCGGAAAGCACAAGGTCGGCCCGAATCTTTTCGGCGTTGTTGGTCGCAAGGCCGGCAGCACCAGTTACAAAAGATATAAGGGGATGAAAGGCGCCGATTGGACATGGGACGAAAAGCTTTTGAGCGAATTCCTGACCAATCCGAAGAAATTCACCAAGAGCCGCACCGGCAAGGCCTCATCGATGACGTTCAAGCTGAAAAAGAAAAGCCAGCAGGCCGACGTCATTGCCTATCTGAAGTCGCTCAATTAGGCCTCTTTTGGCCGGGGCTCCGCCTGGGAGCCGGCGAAACCGATTAAAACGCTGCCGGCACCCCGGCGGCGTTTTTTATCACCTGGCGCTTCCTATAACAGTCCCGCTTCCCGGTAATACCTCAGAGCGCCGGGATGCAATGGCACCGACAGTCCTTTTTTGATCATTCCGCTTTTCTTGAGGTTCTTAAAAGCCGGATGCAGGGTACTGAAGGCGTCAAAGTTCTCGAATACCGATTTAACGACCGCATAGACCGCGTCTGCCGCCGTTCGGGACGTCATTTCCCCAACGAAAAATTCAAGCAGACAATCCTGCTGTTTTTCCGTTAAATGACAACGCTTTAGATTCATCCCGCCACCCTAGAAAATCAGCGTTATCTAGGACAGCCCCTAACGCTTTCCGTCGGCATCGATGATATAGATGCCACCCCCTTTTTTGGCGCGCGGCAGATCGGCATGGATTTGACGCTGAAATACATGTGTCATGGAGGCTTGCCTTTCCGGGGCCCACTGAAGATTATTTTTGTCAGGTTACAAACGGCTGAAGGTTTACGAAAGCCTTCTCAGGATTTCAGTGGATAGAATCCAACATAGGGACCCCATACGACGGCTCCCCAAGTTCATCAGGAAAGGCGCGCCATGCGCGGTGATGCTGGCGCATCACAAGCATCGTGCAACGCATCCGGTGGGCTTGGGAAGCCGCCCTTTGGGTCCCCTATCCCGGCTTCTCGGGGCGTCGAGTTCCATTGACGATGCTCCGGCATCGCCCGCCGGCGCTCTCCTGCCGAGAAACCGGGATAGGGGATCGTATGGGGTCCCTATGTTGGATTTTATCCACTAGGATAAACCATGGACCTCAAAGACCACATCCGTTCGATTCCCGATTTCCCCAAACCGGGTATTCTTTTTTATGACATTTCCACTTTGTTGGCCGATGCCGACGCCTGGCAGGTGGCATTGGGCCGATTGGCGAAAATGGTCGGCAAGTATCAGCCCGACGTTTTGGCCGGCATCGAATCCCGGGGGTTCCTGGTGGCGGCGCCGCTGGCGTCCCGGCTCGGCCTCGGCTTCACCATGATCCGCAAGAAAGGCAAGCTCCCGGGGGATATCATCGGCCACGAATACGAGTTGGAGTACGGCACCGACACCATCGAAATCCAATCCGATGCGGTCGAAAAAGGCCAGCGGGTGGTGATCCTGGATGATCTTTTGGCGACCGGCGGCACCATGGCGGCTTCCATCGAGCTGATAAACAAGGTCGGGGCCGAAGTTGTCGGCACCGCCTGCATTATCGAACTGACTTTTCTCGATGGCCGCTCGAAACTCAACGGTGTCCCCTTCGACGCCCTGGTGGCTTACGGCGAATAATCCCCCGGCTTTTCCCCCCAGCTTTTCCCCCGGGGCTATTCCGCCAAGGCGCCCGCCGCATGGCGGGCCACTTTTTTCATTAACGTCGGCAACGCATGTTCAGAAAAACGGGACGGAAGGCACCACTCCCCTCTTCCGTCCCCTCCTCCGGCCCCGGCTCCGACCCGGCCCGCCAACACCATCAGTTCCAGGTGAAAGTGGGTAAAGGTGTGGCGGACGACGCCATCCAGCGGTTTCCAATCGGCGGCAAACGGCGCTTCGGCCACCGCTTCGCCGGGGGTCCAGGCCTTTTCCCGCCAGTCGGTCGAGGGAATTTCCATCATCCCGCCCAACAGCCCCTTTTCCGGCCGTTGGCGCAGCAGCACCCGGCCATCGGGGCGCACCGCCCAAAAGACCATGCCGTGGCGCACGGGCCGGGCCTTCTTCGGCGCTTTCACCGGGTATCGCTCGGCTTGCCTTAGGCCCGCGGCGCGGCAATCCGTAACCAGGGGGCAGGCCTGGCAATTCGGAGTCCTCGGCGTGCAGACCATGGCGCCTAAGTCCATCATCGCCTGGGCGAAGTCTCCAGGCCGCCCCCGGGGTTTTGAGGCCGGCGTCAGGCTGCGGGCCAATTCCGATATCCGCCGACGTCCGCCGGGCAAGGGCTCGGAAACCGCAAACAGCCGCGCCGTTACCCTTTCGATGTTGGCGTCGACGGGCGTCGCTTTTTTCCCGAACGCGATGGCGGCAATGGCGGCGGCGGTGTAATCGCCGATACCGGGAAGCTTCTTCAATTCCTCCTCGGTTTGCGGAAACCGGCCGCCTTGATCGCCGGCGACCAGACGCGCGCATTTATGAAGGTTGCGGGCGCGGGCGTAATACCCCAGCCCCTGCCAGGCATGAAGAACCGAATCCAGATCGGCCCCGGCCAGATCGGCAACCGTCGGCCAGCGGGCAACGAAGTCCTCAAAATAGGTTTTTACCGTCGCCACCGTTGTCTGTTGCAGCATGATCTCGCTCAGCCACACGCGGTAGGGGTCCGACTTTTCCCCCTGCCCTGCCCGCCATGGCAGGTCTCGGCCGGTTTTGCCATACCAGCGAAACAGCCTGCGGCGGATGGAAGTCGGATTAAGGGGAGCGGTGCGGGGGGTGGCCATCGCGATCGTTTGAGAATCCATCCTGGGCATTTTGTCTGGTTGCGCTCAAGCAAAAGCGATCCTAGCATCACCCCATGGCATGGCAACCGGCAGGGACGGGACAATGACCGCCAAGGCGATCACAAAACAAAAACGCGGCGGCGGCCCCCGGGCCTTGGCGTCTTCTCTTTCCGCCGTCACCAAGGCCGTTTTCGGCAAACGCGGTTTCGCCGACGGCGCCATCGTCAAGGACTGGGCGACCATTGCCGGGGAACATCTGGCCCGCCACAGCATGCCGGAAAAGATATCCACCCCTCGGGACAAGGCCGCGGGGGGGGTGCTTTACCTGACCATCGACAGCGGCGGCATGGCGACCGAACTGCAACACCTTGAACCGCTACTGATCGAGCGGATCAACGGCTATTTCGGCTTCAAGGCCGTCGACAGGTTGAAAATCACCCAGGGTCCGTTGCCCAAGGAAGGCAAAAAACCGGCGCCGCGGGTCCGGCCGTTGCAAGAGGCGGAAGAATCCGAATTGGCCGAAAGCCTGATCGAGGTGGACGATCCTGAACTTAAACAGGCCCTTGAGGCGCTGGGTCGGGCGGTGATCGGCCGCCGGCCCGGCTGAGACAAGGCACCGATCAGGGCCGGACCGTGAGCAAAACCTTTACCGCCGCTTCTGATTGGCAGTCACTAGGTCATGACCTGGCCCTGCAAAAGGATTCGACTCGGCATCGGATGCGATTCTATATTCATCAACATCTTGTGTTTCTAGAGGTACGTTTGTCCAGATTTATACCAAGTCTAGCGGCCTTACCCATTCTGTTGATGGCCCTGGCCGCCGTCCCGCTGGCCTCCCTGTCGGCGCAAGCCGCCATCGTGCCGGTCGAAGAGGCGCTGTCGGAAATGTCGTTGGGGTCGGACAACGCGCCGGTGACTATGATCGAATATTCGTCGCTGGGCTGCCCCCACTGCGCCGCCTTCCACCGCGATACCCTGCCCAAGATCAAGAAGGATTACATCGACACCGGCAAAGTGCGGCTGGTCTATCGGGACTTCCCCTTGGGCACGCCGGCGTTGGCGGCGTCGATGATCGCGCGTTGCGCCGGGCGTGATAAATTTTTCGGCTTCATCGAAATCATCTACCGCAGCCAGGACCAATGGTCCCGGAGCCGCCAGCCCCTGGCCGAGCTGACCCGGATAGCACGGTTCGGCGGCATGTCCGAGACCGACGTCGAGGAATGCCTCAAACTCCAGGAATTGCTGAACGGCATCCGCCGAACCGCGGCGGCGGCCCAGGAAACACATAAAGTCAATTCGACGCCGACGTTCATCATCGGCAAGGAAACGATCTCGGGCGCCATGCCGTATGAGAACTTCAAGAAGGTTTTCGACAGGGCGCTGAGCAAATAATCACCGGTTACGGTGGGAAAAGAAGGGACAAAAGAACCTTGTTGCGATTTAACAAGCTCCGGCTTTCGGGCTTCAAATCCTTCGTCGAAGGCACCGAGTTGCAGATCGAATTGGGCCTGACGGGGATTGTCGGCCCCAACGGGTGCGGCAAATCAAACCTGGTCGAAGGGTTGCGCTGGGTGATGGGGGAAACCTCGGCCAAGCAGATGCGCGGCGGCGAAATGGATGACGTCATCTTCGGCGGCACCGAGGACCGCCCGGCCCGCAATATCGCCGAAGTGGTCCTCAGCCTCGACAATTCCGCCCGCGTTGCCCCGGCGCAGTTCAACGACTTCGAGGAACTGGAAGTCAGCCGCCGCATCGAAAGGGAAAAGGGGTCCACCTACCGGGTCAACGGCCGCGAGGCCAGGGCCCGGGACGTGCAGCTCCTGTTCGCCGATTCCGCCACCGGAGCGCGTTCCACGGCCATCGTCAGCCAGGGCCGGATCGGCGCCGTCATCGCCGCCAAGCCGGTCGAGCGGCGGCTGTTGTTGGAGGAAGCCGCCGGCATCACCGGCCTGCACTCGCGCCGCCACGAGGCCGAATTGAGGCTCAGGGGCGCGGAAACCAATCTCGAGCGCCTGGACGACATCCTGGTGACCCTGGATACGCAACTGGCAAACCTGAAGAAGCAGGTCCGCCAGGCAACCCGCTACCGCAATCTTTCGGACCACATCCGCAAGGCCGAGGCGACGCTGTTTTTCCTGCGCTGGACCGCCGACGAGAAAACCCTGGAGGCGGCCGAAAAGGAATTCGCCGAAACAGAGGCCGTGGTCGCGACTCTGACCGGGGCCGCCGGCGCCGCCGCAACGGTCCAGGTCGAACATGCCGCGGAGTTGCCGAAACGGCGCCAGGCCGAGACCGAGGCGGCGGCCGAACTGCAGCGTCTCAACCTCGCCCGCGACAACCTGGAAGCGGAGGAAAAGAGGATCGGGGAACAGAGCGCCGATTGCCGGGACCGGATCGAACAAACCGCCGCCGACAAGGCACGGGAAACCGCCCTCATCGCCGATGCCGAGGCTGCCCTTGAGCGACTGGCCGACGAAATGGGCGGCATCGAACCGCCCGCCGAGGGCGAGGAAGACGCTCGCGCCGAGGCGGCCGAAAACCTTACCGCCGCCAATGCCGCCGCCGAAGAGCTGGAACATAAACTGACGGCGTTGACCGAACAGGCGGCCAATGACGAAGCCCGCCAAGCCGGGCTCGGGCACAAGATCAAGGACCTGAATGAGCGCCTGGAACGGCTGGCCGCCCGTGGCAGTGGAATCGCCGAGCAGCGCGCCGAGCTTGAAGGCGAACGGCCCGAAGCATCCGACTTGGCCGAAGCCGAAGAACGGTTGGCCTTGACCCAAACCAAACTCAAGCACGCCCGCAAAGCCGCCGCCGAGGCCGAGACCGCCCGCATGGAAACCGCGGACAAAGCCGCCGCCGCCCAATCCGGGGCCCAGGCGGCGACGGCGGCGGCAGCCGGCCTGAAGGCGGAAGTCCAGGCCCTATCGGAAGTCCTGGAAACCGGCGACGGCCGGCAATGGCCGCCGGTGATCGACTCCCTCGCCGTCGATCCGGGTTACGAGGCGGCGCTGGCCGTGGCCCTCGGCGAAGACCTGATCGCGTCGGACGACGAGGCGGCGCCCAGCCACTGGCGGACCCTGGGGCCGCTCCCGAGCCCGCCGGCGCTCCCCGGCGGCGCCCCGCCGTTGAGCGATTTCATCCAAGCCCCCGCCGCCCTCGAACGCCGGCTGTCGCAAATCGGCGTCGTCGACAGCGAGGACGAAGCCCGCCGTCTGGCCGCCGACCTGGCCCAGGGTCAGCGTCTGGTCAGCCGCGACGGGTCGCTGTGGCGCTGGGACGGGTTCACCGTCTCCGCTTCCGCCGCCACCACCGCCCAGGCCCGGTTGGAGCAACGCAAGCGCCTGAAGAAAGCTCGCGAAAAGCTGATCGAGGCCGAAGCGGCGGCCAACGTCGCCGAAGACCGTCAAGCGGCGGCGAAGCAGGCCGAGGACGACGCCCGAACAGCCGAACGCGCCGCCCGTGAAGCGGCCACCCTGGCTGACGGGGCCTATGGCGAGGCCCGCGACCGGGTAGCCGAAATCAAGGACCACCTGGCCGGCCATGTTTCTCTTCTCGCCTCCTTGCGCGATCAAGCGACGGCTATCGAGGGCGACCAGGAACACCTGCAAACCGAAGAAAGCGAATCCCGCAAGTCCCTGGACGAAACACCCGACCCGGCCGGGGCACGAAAGGAAATTGCCGGCCTGCGCGCCGAATTGACCGGGCGGCGCGCGCATCAGGTTGAATGCCAGAGCCGCCACGACACCCTTGAGAGGGCCGCCGAAGAACACCGCCAACGCCTGGCCACCATCGACGCCGAGACGAAGTCCTGGACCGGACGCGGCGAAGCCGCCAAGGCGCAATTGCGGCAACTTGACGAACGCCGCCAGGCGCTTGACCAAGAGCTTGAGCGCCTGGACGCCCGCCCGGACGAAATCGCCGAGCAGCGCCGCGTCCTTCTCGGTTCCCTTGAGGCGGCCGAGGAAAAGCGCAAGGGCTTGGCCGACCAACTGGCGGAGACCGAAACGGCGCTGGCCGAAGCCGACAAGAACCTGCGCGCCGCCGAAGCCGAACTGGCGGCGGCCCGGGAGAACATGGTCCGGGCCGAGGGCGCCGTCCAACAGGCCAAACAAGCCTGCGAGGCGATCAAGGAGCGCATCAAGGACCGCCTCGAATGCGGCCCTAAGCAGTTGTTCGAGATTTCCGGTCTCAAACCCGACGCCGACCTGCCGGACCTTGAAGCCGTCGAGCGCAAGGTCGAGCGGCTTATCCGCGAGCGCGAGACCATGGGGCCGGTCAACCTGAGGGCCGAGCATGAAGCGGCCGAGATGAAAGAGCAGATCGATACCCTGGGCACCGAACGCGATGACCTGCTCAAGGCCATCGACAAGCTCAGGCGCGGGATTTCCGAATTGAACCGCGAAGGCCGGAAACGGCTGTTGGTGTCGTTCGAAGAGGTCAACAAGCATTTCCAGGAACTGTTCGTGCGGCTTTTCGGGGGCGGCCGGGCGCACCTGGAACTGACCGATTCCGACGACCCGCTGGAAGCCGGGCTGGAGATCATGGCCAGCCCGCCGGGCAAGCGCCTGCAGGTGCTGTCGCTGCTGTCCGGCGGCGAACAGGCCCTGACCGCCATCGCCCTCCTGTTCGCGGTGTTCCAGACCAATCCGGCGCCGATCTGCGTGCTCGACGAGGTCGACGCACCGCTCGACGACGCCAACGTCGACCGCTTCTGCACGATGCTCGAACAGATGGCCAAATCCGACGAAACCCGCTTCCTCATCATCACCCACCACCGCATGACCATGGCCCGCATGGACCGGCTCTATGGCGTCACCATGACCGAGCGCGGCGTCTCGCAACTGGTGTCGGTGGACCTGCAAAAGGCCGAAGAGTTGCGGGCCACCGCCTAGAACCCCCGTCGAACCCCCGTCGAACCCCTTTCGAACCCCCGTCGGACCCTCGTCGCATCCTGACCAACGCTTGACAGCCGGGCATCGGGGCCGAAGATGAACGGCGGCTTCCGGGAGGGTGCCGGGATGAGCGATCAACGGCCGGAAAAGGAACTCGAAGAGCTGGACGCCCGGCTCCGTGAGGCGCGGGGCAAACCGGACCGATCCGGGCCGGCCCCGGGGCCCGAAAATTCGACCCCCGGAAGCGCACTCGGCCTTGCAATGCGCGTCGGTGTCGAGTTAGTTTCTGCCCTTGCCATCGGGGTGGTTATCGGCTGGTTGCTGGACCGCTGGCTCGGGACCGGCCCGTGGCTGATGCTGGTTTTCATCCTCCTTGGGGGTGCCGCCGGCATTTTGAACGTTTACAGGATGGCTCGCGGCTTCGGTTACGCCGTCGGCTACAAACAGGACCAAGACCCGGGGGACGACCGGGACACAGGGATCGAAGGATAAAGACGTTGGCCGCGGATCAAAGCCCCCTTGCTCAATTCGAAATCAAGCGCTGGGTGCCGATCGAGATCGGCAACGTGGACGTTTCGTTAACCAATTCCTCCGCCTTCATGGTGTTGACGGTGATCGCCGTCAGCGCCTTCCTGATTCTCGGCATGCGCCGCCCGGCCATGGTGCCTGGGCGATGGCAATCGATGGTGGAACTCTCCTACGTTTTCATCGCCAGCCTGGTCAAAGACACGGTGGGCACCGAAGGCCGGACCTATTTTCCGTTTATCTTCACCGTGTTCATGTTCGTCCTGGTCGGCAATCTCTTCGGCATGGTGCCCTACGGATTCACCTTCACCAGCCACATCATCGTCACCTTCACCATGGCCATGGTGGTGTTCCTAGGGGTTACCGCGATCGCGCTGAAAAAGCACAAAATGCGTTTCTTTACCTTTTTCATGCCCCCGGGCGTGCCGTTGATCATGGCCCCGCTGCTGGTGCCGATCGAGATCATCTCTTACCTGTCGCGCCCGATGAGCCTGAGCGTGCGGCTGTTCGCCAACATGCTGGCCGGGCATACGCTGTTGAAGGTGTTTGCCGGTTTCGTCGTCACGCTGGGGCTGTTCGGCGTCTTTCCGCTGGCCTTCGTCGTCGCCCTGACCGGGCTTGAGATCGTCATCGCTTTCCTGCAGGCCTTTGTGTTCACCATCCTGACCTGCCTTTATCTCAACGACGCCTTGCATCTTCATTAAATCCCCAACCGGAAAACCAAAGAAAGGATCAAACAAATGGATATCGAAGCCGCTAAGATGCTGGGTTCCGGCATCGCCGTCGTCGGCGTGATCGGCGCCGGTATTGGCATCGGCCACGTCTTCGCCGCCTTCATTCAGGCCGTCGGCCGCAACCCGGCCGCCCAAGCGGCGGTGTTCCCGATGACCATGCTGGGGTTCGCGCTGGTCGAAGCCATCGCCCTTTACGCCCTGGTCATCGCCTTGGTCATCCTGTTCGGCTAACCGCCGCTTTGGCCGACCAATAGGGACTGAACGGCGCCATGCCGCAACTCGACGTCAATACCTTCCTGCCGCAGGTCGTGTGGCTGGTCATTACCTTCACCGCGCTTTATCTTTTGATGTGGCGCGTCGCGGTGCCGCGCATCGCCGACGTGCTGGAAGCCAGGCAAAGGCGCATCGAAGACAACCTGGACAAGGCCCAGGAATCGAAAAAAGAGGCCGAACAGACCCTGGCCGCCTATGAACAGGCGATGAACGAGGCCCGCGCCGGGGCCAATACCCATATCACCGAGGCGACGGCCAGGATGTCGGGGGAGGCGGCCGAACGCGAAGCCGAGCTGGCCCTGGACCTAAGCGCCAGGATCACCGCCGCCGAGGACGAGATCGCCAAGGCCGTCGATGACGCCATGGACAACATCCGCGCCGCCACCATCGAGGTCGCCGCCGCGGTGCTCGAGCGGCTGACCGGCGAAGCGCCGGCGGAAAAGGACGTCGCCAAGGCCGTCACCAAGGTGCTTAAGTCCGAAGGCCGGTAGAAATGGACCTGATCACGCAATTCCTCAACGACCCGACGTTCTGGGTGATGATCGCCTTCGTCATCTTCGTCGGCGCCCTGGCACGGCCGATTTCCGGCGCCATCACCGCCGGCCTCGACAAGCGGGCCGACAAGATCCGCGCCGAACTGGAAGAGGCCGAAAAGCTGCGCGAGGAAGCCCAGGACCTGCTGGCCAGCTATCAGCGCCAACAGCGCGACGCGGTGAAGGAGGCCGAGGCCATCGTCGAGCACGCCAGGGAAGAGGCCGAACGCCTGACCCAACAGGGCCGCGAAAGGCTTGAGGCGGCGCTGGAAAGGCGCGAAAAGCAGGCCATGGACCGCATCGCCCAGGCCGAGGCGGCGGCCCTGGAACAGGTCCAGGCCCACACCGTCGACGTCGCCATCGGCGCCACCCGCGATTTCCTGGCCGACAACCTCAAGGGCAAGCAGGCCGAGGCGTTGATCGAAACGGCGATCAAGGAGCTGCCGAAAAAGCTGCACTAGATCATTTTCCACCACTAACAGGCCGCCCCTCCCTACCGGACCCGATTCCCGGGGTGGGCATCGGTCGGCGGGTGAGGCCCGGGCGACCCCCGGACGACCCTCTGGACTACCGGCGGCCGACCTCGGGCCTACCTCGGGCCTACCTCCATGCCGACCTTGGGCCCCCGAAAGGACGACCGTTGGCTACCTTTGGCGACCTTTGGCGACCTTTTCGAACGTCATGCCGCGCCGACATGGAAGAGGCCGAACGCCGGCGCAAAAACGCCCGCAAAGGCCCGTTCCCGCAAGCCGGGGCCTGGGGCGGAGGATTTTTCTTCCTATTCACCATGTCAAAGAGCAATGGAACAAACATAGAACATATGCTTGGCCGGCGGCTTTGTCAAGGGGCCGCCCGATGACCGCAACGGTTCGCCGGCGTCAAAACCGGCTGCCCGCCGCGGCGGAAAAAACCCTTTATTTTACAGGGTTTTAAGACACACATTGAAAAGCTTCGACACACTCTGGTGTGTAATTTCCCCGTACTCTGGCCCCCTAAAAACAACCCAAAGGGCAACCGATGAACCCGCAGGAAGGCTATAATCCGGCCCGGCCCATCGCGGCGGGGGGCGAATACAAGCTCTTTGCCCTGGCCTGCGCCCTGGCGGCCGCGATATTCGCCGTGGATTTGAACCTGCCCCTCGGCGTCGCCGGGGGGGTGCCTTATGTCGCCGTCATCCTGATCGGCTGGTGGCTTCCCAGGCGGTTGCAAATTTTTTACCTGGCGGTGATTTGCTCCGTATTGACCGTGGCCGGTTATTTGGCTTCGCCCGAAGGCGGCGTGGCGTGGATAGTGGCCGTCAATCGCCTGCTCGCCCTTTTCTCCATTTGGATATCGGCCGTCCTTCTTTTCCAGGTAAGGAAAGCATCCGATGCCAGCAAAAAAAACGAGGCGTTGTTAAGGGAAAGCGAGGAACGTTTCCGGAGCGTCATCGATCACTCGCCTTCGTTCATTACGCTCAAGGATTTGGACGGGAAATTCGT
>JADFNT010000200.1 GCA_022563215.1 Pseudomonadota bacterium | reverse complement strand
CGTGGGGCGGGCGGACGAGAAGGCAGTCGGCCTCGGCCAGCCGCGCCATCATCGAGCTGTCCTGGGCTTCGAAGGGCGTCGCCACCAGGTGGCCGTCCTTGTCGTGGGAGAGTTTGGCCCGCAGGTAATCCTGGCGGTGGTCGTTTTCCTCCAGGTCGCGTCCGAGAAGCGCCGTCCTGGGACCGGCGCCGCCGTCGCCGATGCCGAGCATTTCGGCGATCGCCGCCTTGAGGAAAATCACCGACGTCACCCCCGCCGACACCGGGTTGCCGGGCAATCCCAAGACCGGGATCCCGTTCAGGCGGCCGAAGATCAGGGGTTTCCCCGGGCGCATGGCGACCTTGTAGAAACCGAGGTCGATGCCGTCGTCGCCGAGGACCTTCTTGACCAGGTCGAAATCGCCGACCGAGGCGCCGCCCATGGTCACCAGCAGGTCGGCGCCCTTGGCCCCGTCGAGCACCTGGCGGAGCGAATCCTCGTTGTCCCGGGCAATGCCTAAGTTAATGGGCTTGCCGCCGAGGACCCGGATATAGGCGTCGAGCGCGACGCTGTTGGAGCTGATGATCTGGCTCGGGCCCAGGGGATCGCCCGGCATCACCACCTCGTCGCCGGTGGCGCAATAGGCGATGCGGGGGCGGCGGCGGACCATCAACCAGGGCACGTTCATGGCCCCGGCGAGGCCGATATCGCGGGCGCTCATGACGGTGCCGGCCCGCAACAACACCTCGCCTTGCTTGAAATCGAGGCCCGCCGGGCGGATGAAACGGCCTTCGGCGGCCGGTTCCCCGACGGTGATGGCGTCGCCTTCGGTTTCCGTATCTTCCTGGATGACGATGGCGTCGGCGCCGTCGGGAAGCGGCGCGCCGGTGAAGATGCGGACCGTCTCGCCGGGGCCGACGGAACCCTCGAACCCGCCGCCGGCCGCCGAGAGGCCGATCTGCTTCAGGGTCACCGGAGCATTTTCAACGTCGTCTGAACGGACCGCGTAGCCGTCCATGGCCGAAACGGCGACCGGCGGGTGGCTGACCCGCGAGGCCAGGTCTTCGGCCAATACCCGGCCCAGGGCGGCGGGAAGCGGCACCTGCTCGGTGGACACCCGGGACACCCCTCCGACGACCTTGGCCAGCGCTTCTTCGACGGAGATCATTATTCGGCCTCGAAGGTGCCGGACTTGCCGCCGGCCTTGTGGACCAGCCGGATGTCGATGATCTTCATCCCCCGGTCGACGGCCTTGCACATGTCATAGACCGTCAACGCCGCCACCGCGACCGCGGTCAGGGCTTCCATCTCGACGCCCGTTTGACCCTTGAGCTTGCAGGTGGCGGTGATGTCGACGGCGTTGCGCCCCGGATCGCAGACCAGGTCGACGGTCACCGAGGCCAGTTCCAGGGGATGGCAGAGGGGGATCAGGTCGGGGGTGCGCTTGGCGCCCATGATGCCGGCCAACTGGGCGACGGAAAGCACGTCGCCTTTCTTGACCCCGCCTTCTTGTATGAGCGCCATGGTTTCGGGCTCCATGATGACGGAGCCCTTGGCCGTCGCCGTGCGCTGCGTTGCCTGCTTGTCCGATACATCGACCATGACCGCGTTGCCTTCGTCGTCCAGATGGGTGAGCTTGGCCATGGTCTCAGGCCCTCGCGCTTTCGGGTTCGGCCGGGGTTAGAAGGGCGCGGGTCGCGGCCTCGACGTCATCTTCGCGCATCAGCGCCGAGCCGACCAGGAAACAGTGGACCCCCGCCTTCGACAGCCGGGCCAGGTCTGCCGCGGTCGAGATGCCGCTTTCGCTGACCACGGTCTTGTCGGCCGGGATGCCGTCGACCAGGGATTCGGTGACCGAAAGGTCGACGTCGAAGGTCTTGAGGTTGCGGTTGTTGATGCCGATCAGCGGCGATTTGAGTTTCAGGGCGCGGGCCAGTTCGTCCCGGTCATGGACTTCGAGCAGCACATCGAGACCGAATTCGACGGCCTTGGTTTCCAGCTCCTCGGCCTGAGTGTCGGTCAGGGCGGCCATGATCAGCAACACGCAATCGGCGCCGAGCGCCCTCGATTCGGCGATCTGATAGGGGTCGATGATGAAATCCTTGCGCAGCACCGGTAAATCCACCGCCGACCAGGCGTGAATCAGGTCGGCGTCGGTGCCTTCGAAATGCAGGTCCGTCAATACCGACAGGCACGCCGCGCCGCCAGCCTCGTAGGCCCGGGCCAGGGCGCCGGGGTCGAAGTCCTCGCGGATCAGGCCCTTCGACGGCGACGCGCGCTTGATCTCGGCGATCAGGCCAACCCGGCCCGCGGCCACCGCCTCGTCAAGACGGGCCGCGAATCCCCGCGGCGCCGCCGCCTCCCGGGCCGCCGCCTCGACCCTGTCGAGGGGATGGCTTTGCTTGCGCGCCGCCACGTGGTCCCGCTTGTGCTCGCAAATCAGGGTCAGGACGTCGCTCATGGCTTGGCCTTACGAACTGCCTTCGTTGGAGATGGCGATCATTTTTTCGAGAGTCGCCTTGGCCTTGCCGTCGTCGATGGCGGCGGCGGCCAGGGCGCAGCCCTGCTTCAGGTCCGCGGCCTTGCCGGCGACGATCAGGGCGCCGGCGGCGTTATAGACGACGACGTCCCGATAAGGCCCGGGGTCGCCGTCCAGCACCGCGTTTAGCGCCTCGGCGTTTGTCGCCGCGTCGCCGCCCTTGAGGTCCTCGGGCTTGGCCTCCGGCAATCCGGCGTCGTCCGGCGTTACCTCGAAGGTGGTGATTTCGCCGTCCTTCAGTTGAGCGACGTAAGATGGCCCCGTGGTCGTCATTTCATCGAGGCCGTCGGCGCCGTGGACGATCCACGCCGCCTCGCAGCCGAGGTTGGCCAATACTTTGGCCAGCGGCTCGACCCAGTCCTTGGAGAAAACGCCGGTGAACTGCCGTTTGACGCCGGCCGGATTCGACAACGGCCCCAACAGGTTGAATATGGTGCGGGTGCCCATTTCGACCCTGGCGGGACCGACGTGCTTCATGGCGCTGTGGTGGCGGGGCGCCATCATGAACCCGATGCCGGCCTCGGTAATGGCCTTTTCGACCAAGCCCAGGTCGGCATCGAGGTTGACGCCGAGCGCCGCCAGCACGTCCGCGGAGCCGGATTTCGACGACAGCGCCTTGTTGCCGTGCTTGGCCACGGGAACCCCGCAGGCGGCGACGACGATGGCGGCGGCGGTGGAGATATTGTACGTCCCCGACCCATCGCCGCCGGTGCCGACGACGTCGATGGCGCCGTCCGGGGCTTTGATCGCAAGTGCCTTGGCGCGCATGGTCCTGACGGCGCCGGTAATTTCGTCCACCGTTTCGCCGCGCACCCTGAGCGCCATCAAGAAGGCGCCGATCTGGGCGTCGGTCGCGTCGCCCGACATGATGATGTCGAACGCCGCCTCGGCCTCGTCGGCGCTAAGCGTTGTGCCGTCGGCGACTTTCGCCAACAGGGGTTTAAGGGCGTCGCTCATGCCGCTTTCTTTGTCCGGGCGATATCGAGGAAATTCTGGATCAACTGGTGGCCGTGTTCGGTGGCGATGCTTTCGGGGTGGAACTGGACGCCGTGAATGGGCAGGTCGCGGTGGGCAATGCCCTGGATGACGCCGTCGTCGGTTTCGGCGGTGATCTCCAGGCAATCGGGCAGGCTGTCGCGCTCCAGGGTCAGGGAATGATAACGCGTCGCCTTGAAGGGGCTGGGGATTGCCGCCAGCACGCCGGTCGCGTTGTGGGTGATTTCGCTGACCTTTCCGTGCATCGGTTTGGGCGCCCGAACCACCTTGGCGCCGAAGGCCTGGCCGATGCACTGGTGGCCCAGGCAGACGCCCAGGACCGGCAGTTTCCCGGCCGCCTTTTCCACCACCTCGAGGCAGATGCCGGCGCGGTCGGGATCGCAGGGTCCGGGGGAAATGACGATCCCCTCGGCGCCCAGGGCAAGGGCCTCGTCGGCGCTGATAGTATCGTTGCGGCGCACCTCGACCTCCGCCCCCAACTCGCCCAGGTAATGGCGCAGGTTGT
>JADFNT010000012.1 GCA_022563215.1 Pseudomonadota bacterium | reverse complement strand
AGGGACTCTTGTTTGGTCCCTGTCCGGGCTGCGCCCGTTCCCGCCTCTTGTTTGGTCCCTGACCGGGCTGCGCCCGTTCCCGCCTCTTCAATCATTTCCATCAAGGCCTCCGCCGCCGCCTGTTCGGCCGCCTGTTTGGAAGACCCCTGCCCCGAGGCCGGTTTCATTTCGTGCACCCTTACCCGGACCGTGAACCGGGGTGCGTGGGCCGGCCCGTCCTCGGCCGTGACCCGGTATTCCGGCAGCGGCTGGCCCTGGCCCTGGGCCCATTCCTGAAGTTTCGTCTTGGCGTCCTTTGGCGGCACCGGATCCTCGGCCATCAACGGCCGCCATTGGCCTTCGATGAAAGCCGCCGCTGCCTCAAGTCCGCCGTCGAGATAAAGGGCGGCGATTACCGCTTCCATGGTGTCGGCCAGGATGCCGGGGTTGTCCCGTCCGCCGCCGCCCTCCTCGCCCTCGGAAAGGATGAGATAAGGCCCCAGGCCGATGTTTTCGGCGACCCGGGCCAAGGATTCCGCCCGCGCCAGGGCGGAAAAGCGGTAACCGAGCTTGCCTTCGTCCTCGTCGGGAAAGGATTCGATCAGAAGCCCGGCCAACCTCAGACCCAGCACCCGGTCGCCGAGGAATTCGAGCCGTTCGTTGGATTGCAGGCGGTCAGGCGTGGCGCTGGAATGGGTCAGGGCCTGGGTCAGGAGGTCCGGGTTGTTGAAATCGTGGCCGAGGACCCGTTCAAGCCTGCCCAAATCGGGGGGCGAGGGAGTTTGCTTTGGGCTTTTCCCTCGCCTCATGTTGTTTCCCTGTCCGGGCTGCGCCCGTCCCCGCCTCTTCATTCAATGGCCTCGAAAAAACGCTCGAAGCGCAACGTTTTCGACCATTTCCAGAACTCCCAGACGATCCCGTCGACGGAAAAAAACAGAAACTCGGCCCGGCCGATAAGGTTCTGGCGGGGAATATACCCGACGTCGTCCAGAAACCGGCTGTCCCGGGAACGGTCCCGGTTGTCGCCCATGGCGAAATAATGGCCTTCGGGGACCTTGAAGACGGGCGTGTTGTCGTAGACGGTGTTTTCGGTGACTTCGAGGATGTAGTGCTTGCGGCCATTGGGCAGGGTTTCCAAATAACGCGCCGTCCGGGTGTAGTTGTTGGGTCCGGAGCGGTCGATGAAATCATCCACCTTTTCCCGCTCGACGGGCTTTCCGTTGATGTGAAGGATGCTGTTCTTCAATTGCACGGTGTCGCCCGGCAGGCCGACGATGCGCTTGATATAATCGGTGCTGTTGTCCGACGGCAGCTTGAACACCATGACGTCGCCGCGTTCCGGCTCGGTGAAGAAGATGCGCCCCGGTATCAGCGGCAGGCTGAAGGGCAGCGAATAGCGGCTGTAGCCGTAGGAGAACTTGGATACGAAAAGGTAATCGCCGATCAACAGGGTCGGGATCATCGACCCGGACGGGATGTTGAAAGGCTCATAAGCCACGGAGCGGATGCCGAGCGCGATCAGGATCGCAAAGAAGACGGTCTTTAACGTTTCCTTGGTGCCGCTCGATTTACGGTGGTCCATGAAGTCAGCCGGTTAACGAATTGATTTTGAAAAGATTGCCGGGTCTTGGCCTGGAAATTAGCCGGCCGATCAAGCCAGCCCGTCCTGCGGCTGTCAAGACGCATCGTCCTGGGGAACGCCCCGAGGAACGCCCCGAGGAACGCCCCGAGGAACGGCGGAGATCACCACCACCGCCTGGGCCATCGGGTATTCGTCGGTTTGGGAAACGTCAATGCGGGGCTCCATCCCCGGGGGGATGAGGCTTTGCAGGCGCCTTTGGGCGCCGCCGGAAAGCACCATGTAGGGCTGTCCGGTGGGGTGGTTGGCGACCACCATGTCGCGCCAGAAGATGCCTTGGCGGAAACCCGTTCCCAATGCCTTGGCGCAGGCCTCCTTGGCGGCGAAGCCCTGGGCATAGGACGCCGCCGGCCGGGAGCGGCGCTCGGCCTTGGATTGCTCGGTTGGGGCGTAAAGCCGTTCGATGAAGCGCTTGCCGAAACGTTGCAGGGTCTTTTCGACCCGCCGGATGTCGCAGAGGTCAATTCCAATGCCGATGATCAATGTTTTGTGCCTTTCCTGCTTTTTTGGATAATCTTAGGCCGAGCGTTCGCCGCCGGCTTCGGCGCGCGCCTTGTCCATCAGCGCCCGCATGCGTTTGATGGCGCTTTCCAGGCCGCCGAAGATGGCCTCGCCGATCAGGAAATGGCCGATGTTGAGCTCGATGATGGTCGGGATGGCGGCCACCGCGCCGACGGTATCGAAGGTCAGCCCGTGCCCCGCATGGCACTCCAGTTTCAATTCCTCCGCCGTCCGGGCGGCCTCGTCGATGCGCCGGAACTGCCTTTTGCGTTCTTCGCCCTTGGCCTCGCAATAGGCCCCGGTATGCAGTTCGACCACCGGCGCCCCCAGCTTGACGGCGGCTTCCAGTTGCCTCCGATCGGGTTCGATGAACAATGACACCCTGATTCCGGCGTCCTTCAACGCCGTCACGTAGGGCGCCAGTTGATCGATGCCGCCGGCCGCGTCGAGCCCGCCCTCGGTGGTCCTTTCCTGGCGTTTTTCCGGCACGATACAGGCGGCGTGGGGCTTGTGGCGGAGCGCGATGCCGAGCATTTCCTCGGTCGCCGCCATTTCCAGGTTCAGCGGCACCCTGATCGCGGCCATCAGGTTGCTGATATCGTCGTCGGAAATATGACGCCGGTCCTCGCGCAAATGCGCCGTGATGCCGTCGGCGCCGGCGGCTTCGGCCGCCTTGGCCGCATGGACGGGGTCCGGATGGCCGCCGCCCCGCGCATTGCGGATGGTCGCCACGTGGTCGATATTGACGCCGAGGCGAAGGTCGCGTTTCATGACTTAAGATTCCTCATTTCCCGCCGCGGTCCCGCTACGGTTGCGGAAACGGCGATCCTGGTAGCCTTGAATCGTATATTTTAACGGCAAATAGAAAACCCACCATACGACAAAAGCCGTCGGCAGGCTCGAGACGAACATCGGCCAGAACACCGGCGTCGCCGTTTCGAGAAGATAGGGGACGTCCCAACTCAACAGGGCCTGCAGCACATGGCCGAAAATTTCGCTGAATTTCGGCTTCGCCGCGGTTTCCAGCCGTTCGCCGGAAACCATCCAGGTGCCGGTCTGGTAAAGCCACGTCCAGATGAAGGGAAACGTCCACGGATTGCCGACCGCGGTGCCGATGACCGAGGCGATGATGTTGGCGCGGAGGGTCCATGCCAGGACCGCCGACAGGATGAAATGCAGGCCGACGAACGGCGTAAACGACATCGCCGCCCCGCAGGCGAAGCCGCCGGCGATGGAATAGGCCGAGCCGGGAAGCCGGGCCAGCCGAAGCATGGTATAAGCCCAGGCCCGCCGCCAGCCGATGGCGGGCCACAAGAAGCCCAGGATCTTGTCGCCCAGGGTTTTTTGAATTCGGCGCTTGAACATTCTTGGCCGCTCAGCCGCGCGCCCGTTCAACCGAATTGATGGACGGGTTGGCGCGCAGCGCGGCGATGACGTTGGTCAAATGCTTGACGTCGCGGACCTCGATATCGATCAGCATGTTGAAGAACTGCGGTGAGCGGTCGGTGATCTTTAGGTTCGAGATATTACCGTCGTTCCTGGCGATCACCGTCGACAGTTCGCCGAGGCTGCCGGGCACGTTGAGAACCGTCAGGTGGACGCGGCCGACGTGGATGTCGGGCGCCTTGTTGTCGACTTCCCACGAGACATCGAGCCAGCGTTCCGGCGCGTCGACGAATTCCTCCAGGGTCTCGCAGTCGATGGTGTGGATGGTGACGCCCTTGCCGGTGGTGACGATGCCGACGATGCGGTCCCCCGGCAGCGGATGGCAGCAGTCGGCGAAATGAACGGCCATGCCGGGGATCAGGCCCTTGATGGAAACGCCGCCCCGGCCTTCGTCCTTGCCCTGTTTTCCCCGCGCCCGGGCCAGCGGCACGACCTTGTCGTCATCGGCCTTATCGCGGGTTCCCGGGAAGATGGCTTCGACCACTTCGCGGCCGGTGTGATGGCCGGCGCCGACGTCGGCGCACAGGTCGTCGACTTTGGTGTGGTTGAATACCTTTAGGACTTCGCGGAGGGCTTTGTTGGAAATTTCGTAGCCTTCGGCGTGAAAGGCCCGGTCCAGCATGGCGCGGCCCAGTTTCACGTATTCGTCGCGTTGCTGCAGGCGGATGAACCGGCGTACCCGGGCCCGGGCCTTGCCGGTGACCACGAACCGTTCCCAGGTCGGCGACGGCGTCTGCGCCTTCGAGGTAACGATCTCGACCTGGTCGCCGTTGCGAAGCTCGCTGCGGAGCGGCATCATGCGGCCGTTGATCTTCGCCCCAACGCAGTGGTCGCCGACTTCCGAATGGACCGCGTAGGCGAAGTCCACCGGGGTCGCGCCCCGGGGCAGGTTGATCAGGTCGCCGCGCGGGGTGAAACAAAAGACCTGGTCCTTGAACATCTCGAGCTTGGTGTGCTCTAGGAACTCCTCCGGTTCGGCGGCGTGCTCGATGATGTCCAGGAGCTCGCGCAACCAGCGGTATTGGGGGCCTTCGGTCTCGACGGTTCCCTGCTTGTAGTTCCAATGCACCGCCAGGCCGTGTTCGGCCACGTTGTGCATTTCGGCGGTGCGGATTTGCATCTCGATGCGCTGGCGTTCGGGTCCGAAAACGCCGGTGTGCAGCGACCGGTAGCCGTTCGGCTTCGGCGTCGAGATGTAATCCTTGAAACGATTGGGGACCACCGGATAGGCGCCGTGGACGACGCCCAAGACGCGGTAGCAGTCCTCGACGGTATCGACCACCACCCGGAAGGCCATGATATCGGAAAGCTGCTCGAAGCCGACATCCTTGTGCTGCATTTTGTCCCACACCGAATAGGGGGTCTTTTCGCGCCCTGAAATGGCCGCCTTGATGCCGTTGTCGGCGAGGGTCTTTTCCAACTCCTTGATGATGCGCGGCACGATGTCGCCGCCCTTCTGGCGCAGGAATTCGAGCCTTTTGAGGATCGATTTTCGGGCATCCGGGTTCAATTCCTGGAACGCCAGGTCCTCGAGTTCGCTTTTCATGCCCTGGATGCCGATGCGCTCCGACAACGGCGCGTAGATGTCCATGGTTTCCATGGCGATGCGGCGGCGTTTTTCCGGATTGTCGATGTAATGAAGGGTTCGCATGTTGTGCAGCCGGTCGGCCAGCTTGACCAGCAGGACCCGGATGTCCTCGGACATGGCGAGGACGAATTTACGGAAGTTCTCCGCCTGCTTGGCCTGATCGGACTGGAACTCGATCCGCGTCAGCTTGGTCACCCCGTCGACCAGGCGCGCCACTTCCTTGCCGAAGGCTTTCCTGATGTCCTTCAGCGTGGTGTCCGTGTCCTCGATGGTGTCGTGCAGCAGCGCCGTGATGATGGATGCCGAATCGACCTTGTAATCGGTCAGGATGCCGGCGACTTCCAGGGGATGGGAAAAATAGGGATCGCCCGAGGCCCGGGTCTGCGAGCCATGTGCCTTCATGGCGAACACGTAGGCGCGGTTGAGCACCTTTTCGTCGGCCGACGGATCATACTCCTTGACCCGCTCGACCAATTCGAATTGGCGGATCATCGCCGGCTCCCTCGTCCGGGGCCGCCGGGGGCGCCGGGACGCTCGGCAACGATTAGCAGTGACGCTGAAACGGCACAGGCCGGGCGGCGTTCAAATCTGACAATCCCATTTCGCCGCCGCATGCAAACACCTTTGTCTAGGCCTCTTTGTCGTCGGCCTCGGGCTTCCCGTCCCCGGGCTTCTCGTCTTCGGGCTTCCCGTCCTCGGGCTTCTTGTTCTCGGCGGTGACGTCGCCGGCCATGTTCATGGCCGCCGCCGGGTCTTCGTCGCTAGGCTTTTCGACCTTGGGGGGGGCGGCATCCGTTGTCGCCTCGCCCTCTCCGGTGGTTAGCTCCTGCTGGATGGCGATCAGGTCGACCTCGTCCTCTTCCGGTTCGTCCATTTCGACAAATTTCTGCAGTCCCTTGATCAGCGCTTCCTCAAGTTCTTTCTGATCGACATGGTTCTCGGCGATTTCACGCAACGCGACGACCGGGTTCTTGTCGTTATCGCGCTCGACCGCTAACTCCGCGCCGGCGGAAATGTTGCGGGCGCGCTGTGAGGCGACCATCACCAGTTCGAAGCGGTTGGGAATCTTGGTGACGCAATCTTCGACCGTTACTCGTGCCATGGGGGTGCTCCGTGAAAAAGGATCAAAAACGACGAAATCGATGAGGTGCCGTTTATATATTTTTTAAGGGCCCGTAAGGCAAGTCAAATGGCCAAAATAAGCCAAAAAAAATCCCAAAAAAAATAAACCGCCCTTTTCCTTTGCCGTCCCTGTCAACCATGCTTGGAGGTGTCGTCGGCGTTCCGGGGGGCGTTCCGGGGTTGGCGCCATTCGCTGCCGTAGGCGCCGCCGGCATCGGCCATGACCTCGGTCTGCTGGCCGGGCGGCAGGGCCTCGATCAGGGCGTGGACGCCGTGGCCTAAAACCGGGTGCCGCCAGTCCGGCGCCACGTCCCTGAGCGGCAACAGGACAAAAGCGCGTTCGTGCAGGCGCGGATGCGGCACGGTGGTTTTCGTCGCCTCGCCGTCATCGGCTCCCTCGCCGCCGATCACCGTTTCCCCATAGGCCAGCAGGTCCAGGTCGAGGATCCTGGGGGCGTTTTTCCCGACTCGCCGGCGTCCGAATGATTCCTCCGTTTGCAGCAGCAGGGCGATGAGTTGACCCGGGTCGAGGGTGGTCCTGACGCGGACGACGGCGTTGACGAACCAGGGCTGGTCCGAAGCCGGGACGGGGGCGCTTTTGTACCACCGCGAGCGTTGCGCGATGGCGAGCCCGCCTTTGGCGGCCAAGGCGGCCAAGGCGGCGCCACAGGTGGCGCGCGGTTCGCCGTGGACGGGCGACGCCAGATTGGCGCCGATGCCGATGAGTATCAAAACCGGTTTCCTTCCATTCATCCTTGCTAGTCGGAGATTAAACCCCAAATATTAAACAGCCGGGCGGTATTGGCCGCGTTAATCCGGCGCGTCCACGGGGTTCGTTTTTTTGCGATTTTTTTTCCGGGAACGCTTGGCGTGGGGAAAAAGATTTCTCCCCGATGCAAAAATTTTAACGATAAGGACTTTAGCTTATGACTATTTATCCTCAAGACCGTTTTGCTCTTTTCATTGATGGATCAAACCTTTACGCGGCGGCCAAGGGGCTGGACTTCGACATCGACTACAAGCGCCTGCTCGAATATTTCTCCGCCCAGGGCCGCCTGATCCGGGCTTTCTATTACACCGCCCTGATGGAGGATCAGGAATACTCCCCGATCCGCCCCCTGGTCGATTGGCTGGACTATAACGGCTACACCATGGTCACCAAGCCGACCAAGGAATTCATCGATCCCTCGGGGCGCCGCAAGATCAAGGGCAACATGGACATCGAGCTGGCGGTCGACGTCCTGCAGATGTCGGAATACCTCGACCATGCGGTGATTTTTTCCGGCGACGGAGACTTCCGCCGTGTGGTCGAAGCGGTGCAGCAAAAGGGGTTGCGGGTTTCGGTGGTCAGCACGATGAATTCCCAGCCGCCGGTGATCGCCGACGAACTGCGCCGCCAGGCCGACACCTTCATCGAGTTGACCGACATCCGCGAGCATATCCAGCGATTGCCGGGCCGGGCCGACGAAGACAAAGCCATACCCGACATCGAATTAGACTCGCGGGCGGAGACCGCCTGACGGTTGTCGAAGACTCGAAGATTCTCAGCCGTGGCGCTTTCCGATTTGCCCCCCGAGTCTTCCCCAGAGCCGGGCCCCGAGTCTTCCCCAGAGCCGGGCCCCGATTGCCCTTTGTGTCCGCGCCTGGTCGAATTCCGCCGCGCCAACCGGGCCGCCAACCCGGAGTGGCATAACGCCCCGGTGGCGTCCTTCGGTGGCCGGGACTGTTCGCTGCTGATCGTCGGGCTAGCGCCGGGGCTGCGCGGCGCCAACCGGACCGCGCGGCCCTTTACCGGCGATACCGCCGGCGACCTGCTTTACGCCAGCCTGTTGAAGCACGGTCTGGCCGAAGGAAATTACCGCGCCCGGCCCGACGACGGGTTGCGGCTGATCGATTGCCGAATTACCAATGCGGTCCGCTGCGTGCCGCCGGAAAACCGGCCTGTCGGCGCCGAAGTCGCCGGGTGCCGGAATTTCCTGACCCACGAGATCGCGTCCCTGGGCCGGTTGCGGGTCATCATGGCGCTCGGCACCGTGGCCCACGGAGCGGTCCTTTCGGCCCTGGGCGAGAAGAAAAGCGCCTGGAAATTCGACCACGGCCGCTTCCACGACCTTCCCGGCGGCCTGCTCCTCGCCGACAGCTACCATTGCTCGCGCTACAATACCAACACCGGCAGATTAACCACGGAAATGTTCGACGCCGTGTTCGAGGACATCGTGGCGCGGCTAATTAAATAAGAATTCCGCTAGGGGGGGCGGTTTTTTTTAATGTCCGCCCTCCCCCGCACGGCAGACCATTTTCAGGGATGGCGTTTAGGTCCGCTTTTAGGAGCCATCCACACATGACTAGGAACGACCGAGTTTATTAAGCCGGTGCGGGATTTGGTTAATTGACTTAATTGCGAATAGTTCTAATTATTTTTTCATCGTCCGCATACGCCGGGTGCATCACAGGGAGGAGAAATCCATAAAACGACTTTTCATTTTTATGGCCGTGCTCGTTGGTGTTGGTATTTCATCACCGGCTTTCGCCAAACACTGTCCGAAAGACGCCGAAATCGTTAAGCAATCCTTGAGAAAGGCTTCGGGACTGGACAAAATGCAGATGTCGAAAGCCCAGGATTTGCACGATAAGGGAGTCGCTTTCCATAAAAACGGTAAACACGCGGAGGCGATCAAGGCACTGCACGCGGCCACAAAAATCCTTGGGATCGCGCCCTACAAGCCTATGTGACAACGCGGTATCGGTGAAAGGCTGATCCGGCCGCGCCGACCCCCACTGCCGGAATTCCCGATTGCCCCTCATTGTGCTTCCCTAGCCGCTGTGCCCTACTGGCACGGACGGCGAATAAGGGGGAAAAGTGGAAATCGTCTGCCTTGATCTGGAAGGCGTCCTGGTCCCGGAAATCTGGATCGCGGTCGCCGAGCGCACCGGAATCGACGCCCTCAGGGCGACGACCCGGGACATTCCCGATTACGACGAGTTGATGAAGCGCCGCTTGGCCCTGATGGATGAAAACGGCTTGGTCCTCGCCGATATCCAGGCGGTGGTCGGCAAAATGGGGCCGCTCGACGGGGCCGCCGCATTCCTCGACGACCTTCGCCCCGATTTCCAGGTGGTGATCCTGTCGGACACGTTTTACGAATTCGCCCTGCCGCTGATGCGGAAACTGGGCTGGCCGACGCTGTTCTGCCACCGCCTCGAAACCGGCCCCGGCGGGGCCGTCACCGGCTACAAATTGCGCATGAAGGACCACAAGCGCCAAGCCGTCCGGGCGTTGCGCGGATTGAACTTCCGGGTCACCGCGGCCGGCGATTCCTATAACGATACCGCCATGCTGGCCGAAGCCGACCGCGGCATCCTGTTCCAGGCGCCGGAAAACGTTATCCAGGAGTTTCCCCAATTCCCCGTCGCCGGGACCTATGGCGACCTGTCGCGGGCGATCCGGGAAAATTAATCATATTGCATCTTTTCACCCGCGCCGGGTTCCGATAACGTGAAAGTCGAATTTTGGGCGGAGATATTTTCATGACCGCGGAGATCGTGGACCTCCAGAAATATCGTCGGCAAATGACGCGGGCCGAAAAGAAGTCGCGCCGCGCCAAGACCGGCGGACGTAAACAAGCCGCCACTAATGAAGCGGCATCCCAAGAGGCCGAGGCGCCGCTGCCCGAAGACGCCCTCGAAGGCGAAGACGGAAGCCGCGGCGGCGAGCCTGCCTAAAAGACTGTTTTCTCAATAAGTTAGGTTATAGGCCGGAGAATCGGGTTCCCCGTTGTTTTTGTTTTCGGGGGACACCTCCGGCCTCACGGCCTCCCGGTGTTTTCTTCGGGGGACACCCCCGGCCTCACGGCCTCCCCCGGGGCCTCTTGTTAACGGTCGTCGGCCCGTTGGTGGAATTCCCGCGGGTAGTCGGGGTCCAGAAGCCGGTGCAGGTGAACGATCACATACTTGACGTTGGCCTCGTCGACGTGGGCATGGCTGGCGCCGCGCCAGGCCTGGAGCGCCGATTTGTGATCGGGGAAGATGCCGAGGATGTCGAGCTTGTCCGGGTCGACGAAATCGGTTCCTTGCGGGTCTTCGACCTCGCCGCCGAAAACTAGGTGCAGAAGCGGTTTATCCATGGGGCTGTCTCCAGTTCAGGGGCAGGGAAGCTTATCGCCGCCCACCAGGGGCTGCAACGCTTACAGGGCGCCAACAGGGATGGTATGATCGGTTGACTTCCGGCTCTTGTTGTTTCCCTGTCGGACCCTCGGGGCCGGGGGTGTCCCCCGAACCCCCGGCGCTCCTTCCCGCCGCTTGCAAAGGAAACGTCCAAAATGATCGACCTCTACACTTGGCCGACGCCGAACGGCCACAAAATCCATATCATGCTCGAGGAAACCGGCCTCCCCTACAACGTCATCCCCATCGACATCAACAAGGGCGACCAGTTCGACCCCGAATTCCTGAAGCTCAGCCCCAACAACAAGATGCCGGCCATGGTCGATTCCGATGGACCCGGCGGCAAGCCTTACGGGCTGTTCGAGTCCGGCGCCATCCTGATGTATCTGGCTGAAAAGACGGGGAAATTCATGCCGGCGGAAACGGCGGCGCGGTACCGGGTCATTCAGTGGCTGATGTTCCAGATGGGCGGCATCGGGCCGTTGTTCGGCCAGGCCCATCACTTCCGCCAATACGCCCCCGAGGGCCTGGACCTGACTTACGCCATCGAGCGCTATACCAAAGAAGCGGGTCGGCTTTACGGCGTCCTCGACCGCCGGCTCGGCGAGGCCGAATACCTGGCCGGCGACTATTCCATCGCCGACATCGCCACCTTCCCGTGGACCCGGTCCCACGACCGACAGGGCCACAGCTTCGACGAATTCCCCAACGTCCGGCGCTGGTTCGCCGCCATCGACGCCCGCCCGGCGGTGAAGCGCGCCTTGAAGGTGCTGGCCGACCGGCGCAAGCCGGGCTTCGAGAAGGACGCAGAGGCGTGGCGCAACCTGTTCGGCGAGGTCCAGTATCAGAGACGCTAAGACCCCGAATCCTTATTATTCCGTCAAATTCCTAGAACACCGGACCGCCGCTGATGGTGGCGCGCCAGAGGGTGCGGGGCTTGGCCGGGTCCAGTTCCTTGGTCGTCGCCGAATGCATGAGCGCCGCATTGTCCCAGGCGACGACGTCGCCGGTCCGCCATTTAAATCGCATACGAAAACGGTCGTGCAGGCAGTGATCGTAGATTTCCTTCTTCAGGGCTTCGCTGTCGTCGTCGGCAAGCCCCTCGATGCGGACGATATAGGCGGGAGAAATGTAGATCGCCTTCAGCCCCGTCTCCGGGTGGGTGCGGATCAGGGGCTGCGAACAATCGGGCGGCGGCGTCACCTTGCCCGACGTGAAGACGTCGCGCGGCAGATAGGCGTAGTCGTGCACCGCCCTGAGGCCGTCGAGGCGCGATTTCATGGCTTCCGGCAGGGCCTCGTAGGCGGCCGTCAGGTTGCAGAACAGGGTATCGCCGCCATCGTCCGGGACCTCGAGCGCATAAAGCATCGTCGCCTTGGCCGGATTGGGTTTGTACGACACGTCGGTGTGCCAGAACGACCCGGCGTCGGCCATGCCCTTAGGCTTGCCGTCCTCGACGCGGTTCGACAGCACCATGATCAGGGGCGTGTCCGGGTGGTGGAAATGCTCGAACAGGTGCGGCTCCAGTTTATCGCCGAAGATGCGGGCGGCGGCGGTGACCTGTTCGGCGCTCAACGCCTGGCCGCGAATGATGATGAGGTGATGATCGAGGAAGGCGCCGTAGACGGCGTCGCGGTCCTCGCCGCCGACCGGGCGGCTGAGGTCGATGCCGGCGATCTCGGCGCCGAAGCCGTCCTTGAGGGGTTTGACGGTGACGGTCATGACGCATCGACTTTACGGAGGTTGGGGCGGTGGATGCAACCGGGGTATGGCGGTTGGGGATTTTGGCGTGCCCGATTGCCGGCAACGATACCGGGTAAGGGCTTTTTGGACATAGTTACCGTCTGTGCCGGTTTAATCAGGGCGCTTGTTTTATGAGTCTAAACATATATCCATTAAATTTAACAGGTTAACGAGTCTAATTAGAAAAAATTTAGACTATTTTACCCTACGGTTAATATAAATTAAACTGTCTAAACAAACCATTAAGAGTCCAACATGGTGCCGGGTGACCAACCATGCTGACCAGCAGACAGCTCATGAGGCGCGCCGGTATTTCGCGGGCGACGCTGAACAACTACATCGCCTCCGGAATCCTGCCGAAACCGGTGGTCAAGAAGTCCGAACCCGGTGCCGGACGGGCGCCGCGCATCGGCCATTTCCCCCTATCGGCGCTCAGGACCATCGAACGGGTCGGCGCATTGAAAAAGCAGGGGCTGAGGATGGCCGACATCGTTTCCGAGATCGACCGCGGCCCGCAACCGGACGCCGCCGATACCGACCCCGCCGCCGTGGAACGCCGTCACGACGAAAGGCGCCACAGCGACCGGCGTTACGGCTCGGGAAGCATTGATGTGGTACCGGCGGGCGGCGTCTATTTGACCCTCGATCAGGTCTCCGGCCCCGCCTACCTGGTCAATGGCAATTTCGAGATCGAATGGGCCAACCGTGAGGCCGGGAAAAGAGTCCTGGGGACGGCCGGGGCCATTTCCAGCGACATAACCGAACGCAACCTGTTTTCCCTGTTGCTGCGCGACGGGCCGGCGCACCGGGCCGCCGGCGCCGAGGATCTGCTCGGCTTCCATCTGTCCATCGCCAAGAACCGGCTGTCCAAATCGGCCCTGTTGGCCTCCAAGGCAGAGCTCAGCGACGACGAAGTGGACACCCTGGCCCGGCTTTACGACGAAACCGGCGACGCCAAGCCGGGGCATATCCTGCATACCCAGGTCAACCTGGCGGCGGCGGGGGAAAAGGACGACTGGTTCGACGTCTATGCGTCGTTTTTCCGCGAGGGTATCTTTTTCGCCTATTCGCCGATGAGCGCCGAAGACGACTCGCTGATGGCGCTGCTGGCCCGGCGCGACATCGTCATCCGCGACCTGTTGAAGCGTCGCAAGCCGTACCTGACGCCGATGGCCGTGATCGTCGCCGACATCCAGAATTCGGTCAAGATTTGCGCCGAACTGCCGCCGGAGGAATATTTCAAGCTCATCAACGAGGTGTGGGGCGCGGTCGAGCCGAAGCTGCGTAAATACTACGCCACCCATGGCAAGCACGTCGGCGACGGCATGGTCTATTACTTCTTCCCGCAGCCGGACTCCAGTTACGTCCTCAACGCCATCCGCTGCGCCCAGGAAATGAAGGCGGTGATGGCCGATATCGACCGCGCCTGGAAGAAGCGCAAGAACTGGACCAACGAGCTGATGCTCAATATCGGCCTGGTCGAGGGCCGCGAATGGTTCGGCACCTACCAGACGCCGACCCATATCGAGTTCTCGGTCTTAGGCGACACCATCAACATCGCCGGCCGGCTCAGCGATTTCGCCCGCGAGGGTTCAGTCTGGGTGACCAAGAACATGCTCGGCCAACTGAACTCAAAGGAACGCGAATTGCTGCATTTCGGCATCCGCCGCCGGGACCGGGACGGCGAGGAAATACTGGTTCCCAACACCTATTCCAGGATTTCCAACCTGGTCGACCTGGATAATCCGAAATACGAGAAATTCCGCGACATCGCGGTGCTGCCGGTAACCGAAATCATCGACGTGGCAATGGCCGGCTGAAAGGGCCTTGCGCCTGTCCTTCCCCGACGCCCCATAGCCCACGCCCCATAGCCCACGCCCCATAGCCCACGCCCCATAGCTCACACATTGTCGCCTGTGCGGGGCAAACCGGACGTTCCGGCGTCGGCCGAGGAACTTCACTGCGAGGTAGAAACAACGGGAAGGATGTGTCTGGATGACGACAAAATTGGCCGAATGGGCTTCCGAACTCCGTCAAATCACCAAGATCAGGCCGTCGGATTCCAGCCGCGGAAAAACATTCCAACGGCGGTGCAATTTGGATATGGTTGGATTGGAAGGTTATCTGGGCAATGTCGGTTAAGACAAAAATATTCTCCCTCATGGCCGTTGTGGTGGTCTTGTTGCTCCCCTTTCGCGGTTTTTCTCAATCGAAATGTCCCGACTTTCCGAAAATCGACTTCTGGGAAGGAATGACACACGATAAGGTTCGCCAACACGTCAACGACAAATTATCCGGCAATTGGGAAAGCTATCTTGAAAAATTAAAACTCCAGCAGATATCTCTGGCCCGCATTAATGGACGCGGGAAAGCAGCCCGGGTTTCACGTGGTGGCCGCAGAATAACATTGAAAGGCGCGGGCCTATCCCAATACCTGGGTTTCTCCCAGGACCGGATCGCCATAATCGAATGCCTTGCCAAGGAGGAATTAGCCTTAAAAAGTCCTAAGGATCGGACTCTAAAAAAGCCTTTAAACCCGGTTAAACCAGATACCGAAGCCAGTGAACGTACCTATCTGTACCTTTCACAGGATTTGCTGAAGAAACTACGGCAGGAAGCGGCCCGCCGAAGCCGGGTAGAAAAAAGAAAGGTGAGTGTGAACGAAGTCATTATTGATACCGTGAAAAGAGGTTTGAAGAAGTAAATACCCTAGATCATGGGCTCAAAAGATAGTGCTGTTCATTCGCCGTCCGCCTATGGCCGATACTGTTGATAAAGTCGGTCGGAGACGGCGTTCGATGGCCACTTTTTCTAAAAGCGGACTTTTGGCTTCCGCCTCCGGTTGATACCGGGGCGGTT
>JADFNT010000199.1 GCA_022563215.1 Pseudomonadota bacterium | reverse complement strand
GAAGTAAGCCTTGGCGCCTTCGCCGGTCAACGCCTCGATGCGCCGGACCCCGGCGGCGACGGCGCTTTCGCCGACGACCTTGAAGACGCCGATGTCACCGGTGTTGGCGACGTGGGTGCCGCCGCAAAGCTCGATCGAGAAAGCGGCCTTCCCTTCTCCCTTGTTGGCCCCCCTGTTGGCCCCCTGGCCGGCGCCGGCTTCTCCCATGGTGACGACACGTACCTGTTCGCCGTATTTTTCCCCGAACAGGGCCATGGCGCCGGCCTCGACGGCGGCGTCGGCCTCCATGAGGTGAGTGGCGATGTCGCTTTTGAGCCCGATCTGGCGGTTGACCTCGGCCTCGATCTCGGCCAGCTCGTCGGCCTCGACGGCTTTCGGATGGCTGATGTCGAAACGCAGCCTGTCCGGCGCCACCAGCGAGCCTTTCTGGGTCACATGGTCGCCGAGGCGGCGGCGCAGCGCCGCATGCAGCAGATGGGTGGCGGAGTGATTGTTGCGAATGCTCTGGCGCCGCCCGCCGTCGACCTGGAGCGTCACTTCGTCGCCGACCTTCAAGGATTTTTCGCCGATGTTGCCCAAATGCACGATCAGGTCGTTGATGTGTTTTTGCGTGTCGGTAACGGTGAACGTGGCGCCGTCGGCGGACGTAATGGTTCCGGTGTCGCCGACCTGACCGCCTGATTCGCCGTAAAACGGCGTCTGGTTGACGACCACGGCGGCGGCCTCGCCGGGCTTGGCCTCTTGGGCGCGCTTGCCGTCGATGACCAGGGCCAGCACCTTGCCCTCGGCGGTTTCGGTCTCGTAACCGAAGAATTCGGTGGCGCCAATTTTTTCGCGGATCTCGAACCAGATTTCCTCCGTCGCCGCGTCGCCGGACCCGGCCCAGGCCTTGCGGGCTTCGTCGCGCTGGCGTTCCATGGCGGCGTTGAAGCCGTCCAAATCGATGCTCATGCCCCTGCCCCGGAGCGCGTCTTCCGTCAGGTCGATGGGGAAACCGTAGGTATCGTAAAGCTTGAACGCCGTCTCGCCGTCCAACTCGCCGCCTTGCTCGATATCCGCCGTCGCTTCGTCCAGGAGCTTGAGCCCCCGGTCCAGGGTCTTCTTGAAGCGGGTTTCCTCCAGTTTCAGGGTTTCCGTGATCAGCGCCTCGGCGCGGGCGAGGCCGGGATAGGCCGCGCCCATCTGTTCGACCAGCGCCGGCACCAGTTTCCACATCAACGGTTCCTCCGCGCCCATCTGGTGCGCGTGGCGCATGGCCCGGCGCATGATCCGCCGCAACACGTAGCCGCGGCCTTCGTTGGACGGCAGCACGCCATCGGAAATCAGGAAACTGCTGGCCCTGAGATGGTCGGCGATGACCCGGTGCGAGACGTTGTGTTCGCCTTGGGGGTCCGTCCCCGAAGCCTCGGCGGAAGCCCGGATCAGGGCCTGGAACAGGTCGATGTCGTAATTGTCGTGGGTGCCCTGCATGACGGCGGCGGTGCGCTCCAGCCCCATGCCGGTATCGACGGACGGTTTCGGCAGGTCGATCCGCTGGTCCGGGGCCACCTGCTCGAATTGCATGAACACCAGGTTCCATATCTCGATAAAACGGTCGCCGTCCTCGTCGGCGCTGCCCGGCGGGCCGCCGGGGATGTGTTCGCCGTGGTCATAGAAGATTTCCGAGCACGGCCCACAGGGGCCGGTATCGCCCATGGACCAGAAATTATCCGACGTCGGGATGCGTAGGATTTTGCTCTCCGGCAGGCCGGCGATCTTTTTCCACAGGTTGAAGGCCTCGTCGTCCTCGGCGTAGACCGTGACCAGGAGCCGGTCTTCGGCGAGGCCGAATTCCTTGGTCACCAGGTTCCACGCCAGTTCGATGGCCAGATCCTTGAAATAATCGCCGAACGAGAAATTGCCCAGCATTTCGAAAAAGGTGTGGTGGCGGGCGGTGTAGCCGACGTTTTCCAGGTCGTTGTGCTTGCCGCCGGCGCGCACGCATTTCTGCGACGTCACGGCGCGGTTGTAGGGCCGGGTTTCGATGCCGGTGAACACGTTTTTGAACTGCACCATGCCGGCGTTGATGAACATCAAGGTCGGGTCGTTCAAGGGCACCAGCGGCGCCGAGGCCACGATCTCGTGGCCGTGACCGGCGAAATAATCCAGAAACGCCTGGCGGATGTCGTTGACCGTCTGCATGAAGGGTAATTTAGGGCCCGGCGGTCGAGAAATAAACGTCCCAGGCGTTAAAAAAACGGCCCTCCCCCGGGGGACGGGAAAGGGCCGCGTCTTTGAACGGCCGTTCGGGGAGGATTTCAGGGAGGCTCTATTCCCCCGCCGCCTTGCCGGTTTTCGGCTTTTTCTCTTCCGCGGTCCCGGGATCTTGGGGAGCCTCGGGAGCATTGGCGGCGTCGGGGGTGTCGACCTCGTCACTGTCTTCGGCGCCCTCGGCGCCTTTGTCCTGGTTGCCGGTCACCGTGTCGCCGGAGGTCAGGCCGCCTTCCTGGCGGATCATGGCCTCGATCCGGGCGGCGGTTTCAGGGTTTTCCTTGAGGTACGCCTTGGCGTTCTCGCGGCCCTGGCCGATGCGCTCCGAATCGTACGAGAACCAGGAGCCGGATTTCTCGACGATCCCGGCGTCGACGGCAAGGTCCAGGATTTCACCCACGCGTGAGATACCCTCGCCGTAGATGATGTCGAATTCGACCATCCTGAACGGCGGCGCCAGCTTGTTCTTGACTATTTTGACCCGGGTCTGGTTGCCGATCACCTCGTCGCGGTCCTTGATCGCGCCGATGCGGCGGATTTCCAAGCGCACGGAGGAATAAAACTTGAGCGCGTTGCCGCCGGTGGTGGTTTCCGGATTGCCGAACATGACACCGATCTTAATGCGGATCTGGTTGATGAAAATAATCGTGGTGTTGGACTTCGACACCGAGCCGGTCAGCTTGCGCAGCGCCTGGCTCATGAGCCGCGCCTGCAGGCCGACGTGATGGTCGCCCATTTCGCCTTCCAGTTCGGCCCGGGGCACCAGGGCGGCCACGGAATCGATCACCAGCACGTCGATGGCGGCCGAGCGCACCAGGGTATCGGCGATCTCCAGCGCCTGTTCGCCGGTGTCGGGCTGTGAAATCAGCAGTTCGTCGGTGTTGACGCCGAGCTTGGCGGCGTAAATCGGATCGAGGGCGTGTTCGGCATCGATGAAGGCGCAGGTGCCGCCCAGCTTTTGCGCCTCGGCGAGCGCATGCAGGGCCAGGGTCGTCTTGCCAGAGCTTTCGGGGCCGTAGATCTCGACGACGCGGCCGCGGGGCAGGCCGCCGATGCCGAGCGCGATATCGAGGCTGATGGAGCCGGTCGGCACGATATCCGCCTCGACCACCTCGCGCTGGCCGAGACGCATGATCGAGCCCTTGCCGAAGGCGCGCTCGATCTGCGTGACGGCCGCTTCCAGGGCCTTGTTCTTGTTCTTGTCCACGGTTTCCTTTTCCACCAGACGCAACGGGGTTTCTGACATCGGGCTCTCTCTCTTATTTCATATGGGTTCAACGGATGCAATCAAGGCTAATGTACGTGTTTTGTTCTTATTTGCAAGAACTTTTTTTAATCCTTTGATTTATATAATAAAAACTGAACGTATTCGTGATACGTTCGGTCAATTTCGAGTCCGAAACCGCGCCGTGCCTACCCCGCCATCACTTCCTTCACCTTCGATGCCAGGCCCCTGAGGCTGAACGGCTTGGCCAGGAACTCAATCGTCGGGTCGCGGTCGATCTCGTCGCGGAACACGTCCTCGGCATAGCCCGACATCAGGATCACCTTCACGTCCGGCAGTTCGTGGCGGACGAGCTGCACCAGGGTGTGACCGTCCATGCCCGGCATGACGACGTCGGAGATGATCAGGTCGATGTTTTCGTCGGTGGCGTTGATGACGTCGAGCGCCCCTTCGCCGTTCTCGGCCTCGAGCACGTTATAGCCCTTGTTGCGGAGCGCCCGGGCGCCGAACATGCGCACCGCGTCCTCGTCCTCGACCAGAAGCACCGTGCCGGTGCCGGTCAGGTCGC
>JADFNT010000198.1 GCA_022563215.1 Pseudomonadota bacterium | reverse complement strand
GCTCAAGTTGGCAAACTTGTCGTTCTTTTTCTTGAAGTCCATGAAGGAGGTGTGGACCTTGCGGGTCATCGGATCGGCCGCGGCCCCGGCTTCCAGAACTTCGGCGGTCTTCTTGCGAAGTTCCTCGATAACTTCCGTCGGAAGCTCCGATACCTTGACCCCGTAATTCTTGACCAGGTCTTCCAGCGCGCCGCCGTTCTGGGCCTCGGCCGAGGTGTGGGCGATGATGTTGGCCGCCGCCGCGACGTGGCGGACGATGCTCTGGATGTCCTTCGGAAGCGCGTTGAACGCCTTCTTCGAGATCATCAACTCCGTCGTCGTCGACGGCTCATGCCAGCCGGTGCTGTAGTAGTTCTTGGCCGCCTTGTGCAGGCCGAGACGGCGGTCCTGCAGGGGGCCGACCCATTCGGCCGCGTCGATGACGCCGCGCTCCAGCGCCGGGAAGATGTCGCCGCCGCCCAGGCTTTTCACGTTGACGCCAATGGCCTTGTAGATCTTGCCGCCGAGGCCCGGGATGCGCATCTTCAGGCCCTTGAAATCGGACAGACCGTTGACCGGCTTCTTGAACCAGCCGGTCATCTGGACGCCGGAATTGCCGCACGGCATGGCGATGACCCCGAAATCGTTGTAGATCTCGTTCCACAACTCCAATCCGCCGCCGTGGTAGTACCAGGCGTTCTGGCCCTGGAAGGTCATGCCGAAGGGCACGGTGCCGAAATACTGCAGCGCCGGGGCCTTGCCCGACCAGTAGTAGGCGACGGCGGAGTTGGCCTCGACGGTGCCGCCGGTGACGGCATCGAAGCCGCCGTTCCACTTGACCAGTTCGCCGGCCGCGAACAGTTTGATCTTGAGCCGGCCGTCGGACGCTTCGTCGATGGCCTTGACGATCCATTCGGCGCTTCCGGGACCGCTTTGATAAAACGGCAGGCCCGGCGGGAACGAGGTTGTCATTCTCCAGCGGATTTTCTCCGCCGCGAGCACGGCGGGCGCAGCCAAAGTACTTACGGCGGCGCCAGCCAGCCCCGCCTTCAAAAATGTACGGCGTTTCATATGGGTTCCTCCCTATTTTATGTTGCGGACCGGTTAATTCGTCTTTTGGCCTCGTTTCAAGGGCCTCCCGTCCGCGCAATCCTTACCATAGGCCCTAACCCAGCTCCCTGACAACGTCCCTCTCGGAATCATGATGGAAAAACCGCAGCGCGGTTTCCGGTCACGGCCGCCGGGCGATCATGTCGATTTCGACCAAGGCGCCCCGGGCCAGCGCGCTAATCCCGACGCAGGTCCGGGCCGGGCGCCGGTCGGCGGGGAAATAGGAGGCATAGACTTCGTTCATGGCCGCGTAATCGCGTTCGAAATGGGTCAGGAAGGCCCGGGCCGAGGTCACGTGTTCGAGCCCCAAACCAAGTTCGCCCAGGACCAGCGCCAGGTTGTCCATGACCCGCCGGGTCTGCGCCTCGATGCCGTCGGGCATAGGCTTCGACGGGTGGTCGGGGTCGGTGGGCATCTGCCCCGTGAGCTGCACCCAGCCATCGGCCTCGACCGCATGGCTGAACGGCGCGACCGGCTCCGGCGCCGCCGGAAACATGTGAAATTTTGGCTCGCTCAAGGCCGATGATCCTCCCGTGCTTAGCCGTCTTTCTTGTCTAGCTTGTCCGGGCCATTCCCCGGAACGTCGACAACGCTGGCCCGCTTGTCCTGATATTCGGCGAATTGTTCGGCCAGAACCGACATTTGCTGCTCGATGCGCCTCAGCCATATAAAAGATGTGAAATAATCGCCCCGAACCCAGACCCGCGGATTTTAGCGGCTTGCCGCGACGCCGCACAAGCGGGGTGACGGAGAGGGGCTATTTCCCGCCGCATTTTAGGGGCCTCTCCTCAATCCGCCAGCGGAATGTCGAAAGCCCCCAACATCTTTTTTTGCCGCTTGGCGAGTTCCTTTTCGTCGAAATCGTCGATCAGGTCGTGAAACAACCGGTGCCAGTTGATTTCCGCCTTCAGATGCGTGAATACGCTTCCCAGTCCGATGGAGGCACGGTCCATGAGGACGAATTCCCTCGGCGGCGTGACCCCGCCGAGGGTGCGGAGCTCCTTGTGGACCTTGGCCGCCACCCCGGCCCCGTACATCACCCCGCCGTCATCCTGGATGGTTTTCACCCGATCCTCCAACAACGGCGCGTAAAGAAAACGGGCCCACTGGTTGAGGATGTCGATGACATCGTGCCCCAGGTCATGAAAACCCCAGGTCTCGTAAGCGTGAACCGCCAGGTCCGGGTCGTCGTCGCGGAGCGCCCGGTAAAGGTCGATCACGGCGCGGATGAAGCTGGGCTTGAACACCCGGATACAGCCGAAATCCATCAGGTTGATGGTCCCGTCGGGCCGCACCGTGTAATTGCCGAGGTGCGGATCGCCATGCAGCACACCGTAGTAATAAAACGGCACGTACCAGGCCCGAAACATGTTCCGGGCCACCGCGTTGCGGCTTTTGATGTGTTCGTCGACAAACCGCAGCAAGGGGGCTCCGTCCAGCCACGTCATACTCAACAGCCGGTCGCTGGACAGCTTGGCCACGACTTCGGGGATGTGAACGCCTTTCTCGGCTTTCAGTATCTCGCCATAAAGGCTCATATTGCGGGCCTCGCGGCGGTAATCCAGTTCCTCGCGCAGCCGGTCGGAAAGCTCCTTGTGAATTTCGCTGGGGTCGATGGCGCGGTCGTAGCGCCGGTAGATGGCGAACGCCAGCTTCAACTGCTTGAGGTCGGCCTCCACCACCGAGGCCATATCCGGGTACTGAACCTTGCAGGCGAGCCTGCGGCCCCGAAGATCTTGGGCCTTGTGGACCTGTCCCAGGGACGCGGCAGCGGCGGCTTCCTGTTCGAAGGACTTGAATTTCGATTGCCAGTCCGGCCCCAATTCGCCGGCCATGCGGCGCTTGACGAAGGCCCAGCCCATGGAAGGCGCGTTGGTCTGCAACTTCGCCAACTCGACGATGTATTCCTCGGGCAAAACGTCGGGAACGGTGGCCAGGATTTGCGCCACCTTCATCAACGGGCCCTTGAGCCCGCCCAAGACTTGCTGTAATTCGGCGGCATGCTCGGCGCGATTGAGCGGAAGTCCGAACAACCGGCCGCCGAGGGTGCGCGCCGCGAAGCCGCCGACGGCGGTCCCCACCTTGGCGTAACGCTTGACCCGTCCGCTTAGGCTGTTGTCATCGGCCATGTTAAAAAGCGCTTTCCAGTTCGTCGATGAAGCCCGAAATAACGCCCAGGCCGCGCTGCCAGAAATCCGGATCGGAGGCATCGAGCCCAAACGGCGCCAGCAGTTCCTTATGGCGCAGCGTACCGCCGGCCTTCAGCATGTTGAAATATTTACCCTGGAAGCCAGGGTGGCCGTCCTTGAAAACGTCGTAAAGGGAATTCACCAGGCAATCGCCGAAGGCATAGGCGTAAACGTAAAACGGCGCGTGCAGGAAATGCGGGATATAGGCCCAGAAATTCCGGTAATCGTCATCGAACCGGAACGCCGGGCCAAGGCTTTGGCGCTGCACCTCCATCCAGATGTCGCCCAGGCGCTGGGCGCTCAATTCGCCTTTGGGGCGTTCGGCGTGGACGCGCTCCTCGAACTGGTGAAAGGCGATCTGCCGGATGACGGTGTTCATCATGTCCTCGACCTTGCCGGCGAGAAGGATGCGCCGCCGCCTGGCGTTTTTTTCGGCCTTCAGCATCGCCTGGAAGGTCAGCATTTCGCCGAAGACGGACGCCGTTTCGGCCAACGTCAGCGGCGTGTCGGACATCAACGCGCCCTGGGGGGCGGCCAGCACCTGATGCACCCCGTGGCCCAGTTCATGGGCGAGGGTCATCACGTCCCGCGCCTTGCCGTGGTAATTGAGCATCACATAAGGATGCACCGAAGGCACCGTGGGATGGGAAAAGGCGCCGGAATCCTTGCCCGGCCGGGGCGGCGCGTCGATCCATCCATGATCGAAGAAACGCCCGGCGATTTCCGACATCTCGGGGGCGAAATCGCCATAGGCCGAAAGCACGATTTGCCTGGCCTC
>JADFNT010000197.1:1479-4062 GCA_022563215.1 Pseudomonadota bacterium | reverse complement strand
GCAGGGCGCACCCGGTTTTGTAAACCGAACGATTGCGCCGGCGCCCGCCGATTTTCGTTCCAACCCTCTATTTTAGCTCTTTTTTTCCTTTTCAAACAAGGAATCTAGGATCAACACCGCGGCGCCGACGGTGATGGCGCTGTCGGCCAGGTTGAACGCCGGCCAATGGGTGCCCCAGGCGTAAAAGTCCAAGAAGTCGGCAACCGCCCCGAATTGCAGCCGGTCGATCAGGTTGCCCATGGCGCCGCCGATAATCAGACCGAGGCCGACGGCGGCCCGGAGGCGGCGCACACGGTAAAGCCAGACCGTCAGGACGGCCGAAATCGCCACCGCCGCCAGGGGAAGGAACCAAGCGCTGAGCCAGCCGCCGGAATCGAGGAACCCGAAGCTGATACCCCGGTTCCAGCCCAGGACCAGGTTGAAGAAAGGCGTCAACGGGATGACCCGGGGCGGCTGCATGACGAAGCTTAGGATCCACCATTTGCTGATTTGATCGAGGATGATGACCGCCGCCGCTAGGCCTAAGCCCTTGAAGAACTCTGGCCGGAACGTCATCCCGGCGGAGCCGTTGTTTTCGGTTGCGTCCCTATCGGAGTCCGGGGCGGAGTCCGGGGCGGGGTCCGGGGCCATGGCCCGATCAACCGCCTTTGTCCAATTGGCGAACCACGTCGGCGCAGCGCCCGCAGGTATCGGGATAATCCGCATCCTGGCCGACTTCTGGCAAAACTTTCCAGCACCGCCCGCATTTTTCGCCTTCGGCTAAATTCCATACGACGTGAACGCCCGGAACGTCATCAAGGAAAAAGCCCGGTTCCTGGTCGCCTTCGCCGAAGGATGCCGCCGACGTGATGAACACTTCGGCCAAGTCGAGGCCGTCGAAGGCTTCCTGGTGATTAAAATCGGCATGGATGACCGTATCCGCCTGTAGGCTGGAGCCGATCTTTTTATCGGCCCGGGCTACTTCCAGCGCGCCGGTAACGACGCGTCGAACGTCGCGCACGGTTTTCCACTTTTTCGCCAAATCGTCGTCGCGCCAGTCTTCGGGAATGTCGGGGAAGGCGCGAAGGTGCACGCTGTTTCCGTTTCCGCCATCAGGATGGCGGGCCTGCCAGGCTTCTTCCGCCGTGAAGCAGAGGAACGGCGCCAGCCACGCGGTCAGGCAGTTGAAGACGTCGTCCAAGACGGTCCGGGCGGCGCGGCGTTTGGGGTCGTCGGCCGGGTCGCAATAGAGCGAATCCTTGCGAATGTCGAAATAGAAGGCCGACAGATCGACGGCGCAGAAGTTATGCAGCTCGGCGAACACCGGGTGGAACTGAAAATCGTCGCAGGCCTGCCTCAGGTGGCGATCCAGTTGCCAAAGCCGGTGCAGCACCCAGCGCTCCAGTTCCGGCATCTCGTCCGTGCCGACGCGTTCGCTTTCGTCGAACCCGGCCAGGTTGCCCAACAGGTAGCGCAGCGTGTTCCTGAGCCGGCGGTAGATGTCGGCGTTTCTTTTCAGAATCTCCGGCCCGATGCGCAGGTCCTCGGAATAGTCCGAGCCCACCACCCACAGCCTCAGGATATCGGCGCCGTACTGATCGACCACGACCTGGGGCGAGACGATGTTGCCCGTTGACTTCGACATCTTACTCCCGTCCTCGCCCATGACGAAGCCGTGGGTCAGCACCGCCTCATAGGGCGCCCGGCCCCGGGTGCCGCAGGATTCGAGCAGGGATGAATGGAACCAGCCGCGGTGCTGGTCGGTGCCTTCCAGGTACAGCGACGCCGGCCATTTCAGGTCGTCGCGGTCTTCGAGGACAAAGGTGTGGGTGGCGCCGGAATCGAACCACACATCGAGGATGTCCATCACCTGTTCGTAATCCCCGGCATTATGGTCGTCGCCCAGAAACCGGGACGGATCGGACGAGAACCAGGCGTCGGCGCCTTCGGCCTCGACCGCCTCGACGATGCGCTCGAGCACCGCCGGGTCGCGCAGCGGCTCGCCGGTTTCCTTGTTGACGAAGACGGTGATCGGCACGCCCCAGGCGCGTTGGCGCGACACGCACCAATCGGGACGGGTTTCGATCATGTCGCGCAGGCGTTTCTGCCCCGACGGCGGCACGAAGCGGGTTTCCTCGATGGCTTTCAGGGCCTTGTTGCGGAGCCCCGTCTTTTCCATGGAAATGAACCACTGGGTGGTGTTGCGGAAGATCAGCGGCGCCTTCGAGCGCCAACTGTGCGGATAGCGGTGCGTGAGCTTCCCCCGCGCCAGCAGGCCGCCGGCGTTCTCAATGGCGTCGGCGATCTCGCCGTTGACCTTGAACACGTGCTGGCCGGCGAACAGCGCAACGTGATCGAAGAAACAGCCGTCCTCGCCGACCGTCTCGGGCACCTCGATGCCGTTGGCCATGCCCAGTTCCCAGTCGTCGGACCCGTGCCCGGGCGCGATGTGGACGATGCCGGTGCCTTCCTCGGTGGTGGCGAAACCGGCGGCCAGCGCCGGCACCTCGAAGTCGTAGCCCTGGCCGGCCAAGGGATGGCGGCAGACGGTGCCTTCCAGGTCCGAGCCCTTGAAGGTGGCGATCACGGTGGGCTGGGTGATAC
>JADFNT010000197.1:0-1469 GCA_022563215.1 Pseudomonadota bacterium | reverse complement strand
CGACGGCGTAATCGATGTCAGTGCCGTAGGCGACGGCGCGGTTGCCGGGCATGGTCCACGGGGTCGTCGTCCAGATGACGATGGATGCCCCCTCGATTTCGGGTTGGGAAGCCTGGGCAATGGGGAAGCGCACGTAAACGGTGGTCGAGGTATGGTCGTGGTATTCGATCTCGGCCTCGGCCAGGGCGGTCTTTTCGACCGGCGACCACATCACCGGCTTGGCGCCCCGGTAGAGCGACCCGTCCATCAGGAACTTGCCCAGCTCGCGGACGATCTGGGCTTCGGCGGCGAAGCTCATGGTCGTGTAGGGGTTGTCCCAATCGCCGATGACGCCGAGGCGCTTGAATTCCTCCCTCTGGACGTCGATCCATTGGTCGGCGAATTCCCGGCATTCGCGGCGGAATTCGATGATCGGCACCTGGTCCTTGTCTTTCTTCTTCTTGCGGTACCTTTCCTCGATCTTCCATTCGATCGGCAGGCCGTGGCAGTCCCAGCCGGGGACATAATTGGCATCCTTGCCCAGCATCTGTTGGGTGCGCACGATGATGTCCTTGAGGATCTTGTTGAGCGCGTGGCCGATATGCAAATGCCCGTTGGCATAGGGCGGGCCGTCGTGGAGGATGAATTTCTCGCGTCCCTTCGCGGCCTTGCGATGCAGGGCCTGGATGTCCATGTCCTGCCACCGGGCGAGGATTTCGGGCTCAAGCTTCGGCAAACCGGCCTTCATGGGAAAGCCGGTCTGGGGCAGGAACACCGTCGATTTGTAATCGGTCGTCATTATTCAGTCCCTGTCCGCCTCGGGGACCGGGGGTGTCCCCCGAAAACCCCGGCCGCCTTCCGCGCCTCTTGAAAGAATCCTTTGTGCCTTGGCCACATCCGAGGCGATTTGTGCCTTCAAATCGTCGACGCCGTCAAACTTCTTTTCCGGGCGCAGGAAATCGATCAGCCTGACGCGCAGGCGTTTTCCGTACAGATCGTCGTCGAAATCGAACAGGAACACTTCCAGCACCACGCCGTTGCCGCCGAAAGTCGGCCGGACACCGATGTTGGCGACGCCGGAAAGCCACTTCTCCTCGTTTTCCTCTTTTTTAGTCCCTGTCCGGGCTTCGCCCGATTTTTTGTTTCCGGGGGACACCCCCGGCCTCGCGGCCCCCCCGGGGGCCTCTTCAATCGCCACGCGCACCGCATAGACGCCCAGCGTCGGCCTCAGATAATCGCCCAAGGGGATGTTGGCGGTCGGGAAACCGATGCTTTTGCCGCGCGCTTCGCCCCGCTCCACCCGGCCCTCGATCTCGAAATCCCGGCCCAGGACCGCCGCCGCGCCCCGGGGATCGGCGTCCAGCAGGCGTTCGCGGACGCGGGTCGAGGAATAGGCCTCGCCCGAGGGGTCCGCTTGCGCGTTGACGGCGGTAAAGCCGAAGCCTTTTTTGGCCCCCATCGCCAGCAGCAGTTCACAGTTGCCGCCGCGT
>JADFNT010000196.1 GCA_022563215.1 Pseudomonadota bacterium | reverse complement strand
GTTCCCGTTTTTGACAGACATTTGGTTCCAGGTTCAACCCACCGACATGGCGATTCGAATCATGACCAACGTCTTCAACCTGTTGATTATTTACGGTGCCGCCGGCTTCGGATGGTTGCTTTACATGGCGTTACCGCCGGTGATCACGACTTTCATTTCGGCGATGTCACAACGCCGTGTTGCCGTGCTGCGTGAAAAACAGGCCCAAATCATTGAGGAATGGGGTGAAAGCGTCACCACGATCTTGGATTCCCAACAGGACGAGGACCCGCCCGTTCCCGAAGCCGCCGCCATGCCTGAACTTCCCGAGGCCCCGGCCGCCCCGCCGCCACCGCAACCGGCGGCGGGGATGCCCGAACCCGGCCCCAGCGAATAGTCTTTCCCGGAACCGCCCCTGGAACCATTGGCTTGCAGGGTCATTCGAAAAAAAGCCGGGTCCCAAAGGAACCCGGCTGAAAATTCTCCCTCACACAATTTGCCGGACTGGGAGAATTCCTGACGGCGCCAACGCCGTTCAAGCGTTGATGTGCTGCTCGATCACAGCGTTCTTCACCGATTTCTGTACCTTTTCGAAGGCCCGGACCTCAATCTGGCGAACCCGTTCGCGGGAAATCCCGAAGCGAAGGCTCAAGTCCTGGAGCGTCGCCGGAGCCTCGTTGAGGCGCCGCTCGGACAGGATTTTCCGTTCCCGATCAGTCAGGCCCCTCATCGCCGTGGCCAAAAGCTTGCGGCGGCTGCCCAACTCCTGTCTCTCGGCGAGGACAATTTCCTGGCCATCTTTTTCCTCGACCAGCCAATCCAGCCATTCCCCCTCGCTATCATCGCGGAGCGGCGCATTCAGAGACTGGTCGGGACCGATCAGGCGCCGGTTCATGTTGATGACTTCGGCCTCCGGCACTTTCAGCCATCCGGCGATTACAGAGACGTTTTCCGGATGCAGGTCCCCGTCCTCCAACGCCTGAATCCGGGCTTTGAGCTTGCGGAGGTTGAAGAAAAGCTTCTTTTGCGCCGCCGTGGTGCCCATTTTAACCAACGACCAGGAATGCAGGATGTATTCCTGGATGGCGGCGCGAATCCACCACATGGCGTAAGTCGAGAGCCTAAACCCCCGTTCCGGATCGAACCGTTTGATCGCCTGCATCATGCCGACGTTGCCTTCGCTGATCAGCTCGCCCAGGGGCAGGCCGTATCCCTGGAAGCCCATGGCGATCTTGGCGACCAGGCGAAGGTGGCTGGTGACCATACGCTCGGCCGCTTCCGGATCCTCATGGTCGCGCCAGCGTTTGGCCAGTTGGCGTTCCTCCTCGACCTCCAACATCGGATAAGTGCGGATGCGCTGCAGGTAGCGGGACAGGTTCTGATCCGGAGAAAGATCGATATTGTAGTTCGCTGATCCCATGGTTTTTTCTGCTTTCCCAATCCCTGTATTGGTCGTTTTCCGGGCCCCGGGGTATCCGGCGAAGTCAACCGGGCGGGACCCCTTCACAGAGGGGAATCCTACAATACCAAACCTAAAAGCTCAAGTATTAGGAGAAAATTATAATTTCTCTAAATTATCTATTAAATCACTAAAATCATTAGGTAGTTCAGACTTAAATCGTATAAAAACCCCACTGGATGGATGGGTAAAACCGATCAAAAATGCGTGTAAAGCTTGGTGATCAAAGGCGGATAATTTTAGCCTTACGGTTTCCGGTGCATCTTTCGCCCGCCGCCTCGCCCCGCCGCCGTAAAGGGGATCGCCGACAACCGGATGGCCCAGGGAAGCCATATGGACACGAATCTGATGGGTCCGCCCGGTCGCCAGCCGGCATTCAACAAGGCTGGCGGCGGGACCCACGCTTGCCAATACCCGGTACCGGGTCAGGGCCGGTTTGCCGCCCTTCTTGACCACCGCCATCTTCTTGCGGTTGGCGGGGTTGCGCCCGATCGGGCCCTCGATCTTTCCCTGGCCGGGCCGGGGCCGTCCCCACACCAGCGCCTTGTAGCGGCGCTCCAGTTTCCGTTCTTCCAACTGCGCCGCCAAATGCCGGTGCGCGATGTCGTTCTTGGCCGCCACCATCAGGCCGCTGGTGCCCTTGTCCAGGCGGTGCACGATGCCGGGGCGGGTGACCCCGCCGATGCCCGACAGGCTGTTCCCGCAATGGGCCAAAAGGGCGTTGACCAGGGTGCCGTCCGGGTGCCCGGCGGCGGGATGCACCACCAGCCCCGGCGATTTGTCGATGATGATCAGGTCGTCGTCCTCATAGACCACGTTCAGCGGCATCGCCTGCGGCCGGGGCACCGCCGGCACCGCCGCCGGGACGAAGACGCCATAGACCTCGCCAACCTTGACCTTGGCCGCCGCTTCGGTGACGGCGGCCCCGTCCCGGGTCACCCGGCCTGATTCGATCAGGCCCTTGAGGCGGCTTCGCGATAGCGCCGGCACGGCGCCGGCGAGAAACCGGTCGAGACGGTCCCGGGCCTTGTCTGGCGTCACGGTGACGGTATAGGTGGTGTTCTTGTGTCCGGAATTCACTGTTTAGCACACCTAAGCGATTGTTTAAACACAGTTTTTCTAAAGCCCAAACTCGTTGTATGGGCATTGTATCGCATTGTACAGATCAACTGCGCAGGTAACACATCTCCACCCGGTGGCACGATGTCCGCTTTACCCTTGAAAGCGGACATACCCGATGGGCGAAATTAATGTCTTGTAATGACCCAAAGCGGACCTTGACCGTTATAAGGTCCGTGGCTGTTTATTCTTCTCCAAAGGGGGTGTTTTAATCACCACTATGGGGTACCCCCTATCCGTCATTCCGAGGCAGGAAGCGTGAAGAAGAACATGGTGCCGACACCCATTTCGGTATCGAAACCGATTGCCCCCCCATGCTTCTCCACAATCGCCTTGGTGATGCTCAATCCCAATCCCGTCCCCCCCTTCTGGCGGGTATCTGTGGCGTCTGCTTGAGTAAACCGGTCGAATATCTGGTCCCTGAACTCGTCCGGAACGCCTGGTCCACGGTCGGAAACGGTGACCCGATAGTTGCCCTCGCGGCGGGTCAACGAAATCTCCACCGTTCCCCCTTCGGGAGAAAACTTGGCGGCGTTCGACAGCAGATTGGCCAGAACCTGGGCCAGACGATTGCTATCTCCTTTTACGAACGCATCGGGCACCGTCTCCGTCAGTTTGAAATTAACCTTCTGTTCGTCCGCAAAGGGTTTATTGGTCTTGATGGAGTCGTTTACGATTTCGGTCAACGACGACTTCTCCATTTTTAACTCCATCTGGCCGGATTGCAGTTTCTCCATGTCCAGGAGATCGTTGACGAGAATGATCAAGCGTTCCGTGTTACTCGCCGCCAAACGGATCATCTGAGTGACCTTTTCCGGGTCCTTCAGGGCACCGCTTTCGACCATCCCCAAGGAGCCGCGTATCGCGGTCAGCGGCGTCCTCAATTCATGGCTGACGGTGGAGATGAAAGCGTTTTTCATGCGGTCGATTTCCTTGCTCTCCGTAATATCCTGGCCCACCACGAGCAAGCAGTCTTCACCCCGGTAAGAGATAAATTCGCCGGAAAAAAGCATATCCTTTTCAACGCCAAGTTTGGTGCGTAACACCATTTCATAGTTGCGGACGAACCCTTGATTTTTCATCTGCTTTACAAATTCTTTACGTTGTTCCGGGTTTGCCCAAATTCCAAGTTCGAGGCCCGTCTTTTTCATTGCCTCCTCGCGGCTGTAGCCGGTGACCGACGACCACGCATCATTGACCTCAATGTGTCGCGCATCCTTAGACGACGAAATGGTATAAAATACCGGGCTTGAGTGATAGGCCTTCGAAAAAAGCTCTTCTGCTTCCTCGGCCCTTTCCTTGGCCTGGAACAGGGCCGCTTCCGCCAAGTCACGCTGTAAGGTCACGGACGCCGCATTGCTCAAGGTCCAGGACACGACGATCAGGAGGCCGAAGGCCACTCCGACCAAGACGATGGACGAGACGAAAAGCAACCGGTCGATTTTCGCCATGCGGCCGGTGATGTCTAAGCCCCCATTACCCAAGTGAGCTCAATATTTCCTGCGGCGGAGGCATG
>JADFNT010000195.1 GCA_022563215.1 Pseudomonadota bacterium | reverse complement strand
TCCAGTTCAGTCTCGATGGCCTGTTTCGATGCTTTGAGTTCGGCCTCGACTCCGGCCTCGTCCAGGTCGGCCAGATGGACGTGGTTGACGGTGTGCGAGCCGAAGGTCATCCCGGCCGAGGCCATTTCCCGGCAGTCGTCCCAATCCAGGAACTCCATCAGCAGATCGCCGCTGTCATAAAACCCCAGAAGCTTTTCCCGGTCATGGTAGCGAGGCACCGATATAGCCGGTGACGAGGAAAAAGGCGGCCGGCGCCTTTTTATCCAACAGCACCGGCAGCGCGTTGGTGTGCCAGTTCTTGAACCCGTCGTCGAAGGTGATGCAGAAATAACGCCCGTCGATGGGAGAGCCCGCCGCCAGCATCGCCACCGCGTCGTCGAGGCCGATGAAATCGCCCAGCCCGGCCATGAAATCGAGCTGGCGGCCGAAATCCTTCCGTTCGTCGTCAAACACGTGGTGATAGAAGGGAAACCGTATCCAGCCGGACGTCGACTCCGGCGAACGGCCGAGGGAAAGCGCCCGCAAGGCGGCGTCCCGGGCAAGGCCGCGCGCCTTTGCCGCCAGGGACTGCCCGGCGATGAAATCCCGGTAAGTGCGGACCGGTTCCAGGGCCAATGATGACCGTCCGTTCGTCAATCGGCTTCGATGCCTCCGGTGGGAAGGGCCGCCGGGCCTTCAGTGATCATTTCGGTTTCCGCGGTTTCGCCTTCCGGCAGACTGACAATGCTGGGAGGCGTCCGCCAGCGGAAGCTGTCAAAGCTCTCGCACTTGCCGCAAACTACGGACCATTGGCCGACGGAATTACCGCAAGGGTCGCATACCCACGCCGGGTCGGCGGCGGCCATGGACGCCCGCATCAGCCACTCCCGCGCCCGGGTGGGATCGTCATTTTCGCTTTCTTCCAGCTCCGCCATCATCCGGCATACCCGGGCCGGCGGCGGTTCTCCGGCGGCGTCGATGGCGCTTTCTAGATGCTTGCGGGCCTCGCCCCACAGCCGCGCCTCCAGGGACGCGCGGCCGAGCGCCATATGGCTTTCCGGATGGCCGGGAAATCGCTTGGCCAGCCGTTGCGTGGCCCGTACACGGTCCAGGGCGTCGGTGGACTTTTGGGCGTTCCAGTAGGGTTTGAGAAGGGCCGGATGGGGTTCGGCCTCCCAGGTGGTCTCGATCATTTTCGCCGCCTTGGAGGCCTTGCCCCCGGTGACCCAATGCTCCGCCAGGTCAGTCACCGCGGGGATAAACCCGGGGGCGAGCTTGTAGGCGTCGAGCAAGCAATCCAGGGCTTCGCCGGTGTCGCCCCGGGCTTTCGCTTCCTGGCTCAACTGATAACTGAGCACCGCCTTGCGGCGCTTGGCCTCGTCGGTGCCGATCAGCTTGCGGCGTTTCAGGTCGTCGCAGGTCACCCGGGCGTCAAGCCATTGCGCCGTCTGCGTCTGCAATTCGAACATGTTGGCGGCGACCCAGGTGCTCTTGGGCTGCAAGCGGTAGGCGCGCCGCGCCAGCGACAGGGCTTCCCGCTTATCGCCGCGCTTGATGGCTTGGTTGAGCAGGCCCCGGAGCCCCAGGAACTCCGTCTCCGGGCGTTCCATCATCGCCTTGAAGAAGTCGCCGGCGGCTTTTTCGTCGCCCCTCATCTGCGCCGCCTGCGCCGACACCAGCATCGTCAGCGGCGGTTCGTCGAGAAGCGCGTCGGCCCGTTTGGCCTCGCGCTGGGCTTCGTTGGCGTCGCCCGCGGCCACCGCCACCATGCCCCGGGTCAGGGCCTGATATCCCCGCTGGCGGCGCTTGGCGCGCCAGGCCCATAAGACCCGCCTCGGCGCTCGGCGCAAGTAAATCCAGAACCGGTAGATCAGCGCCGCCGCGACGGCGAGCGCCGAGACGGCGGCCAGCAACACCGCGAAGGACGTATCGACCCGGTAGCCGCCCCATTGAAGCGACACCGAACCCGGATGGTCGGAAAGCCACACCGCCCCCCAAACGGCCGCCGCCAGGATCGTGAAAAACACCAGGGCGCGAAACATCCCGGTTACTCTTTGCCCGGGGCTAACAGGGAAACGGCGTGAATATGGAGGGTGGCGACGGCCCGTTCGGCGATCACCCGGGCCTTGGCGTCGTTCATCCAAGTCGCCGCCACACGGGCCGCCTTGGCATGGCTGGAAAGGCCTTTCAGCGCGTTGACGGCGCCCTTTAAGTCGCCGGCCCTAAGGCGCGCCTCGGCGCGGGCGACGATGGCGTCGGGAGAAGACGCCTCGGCCCCAGCCTCGGCCCCGTCCCCGACCCGGCGCCAGGTGACCAGCGACATGATCCGGTTGGTGGCCCGTTCCATCCAGCCGGTTTCCTCCAGGGTCTTGGACGCCTGGACGATTTTTCCGGCCAGGCCGTCGAAACGTTCCCTGAGGGTGGCGAGGGTCGGGATGCCCGCGACCGATGATTTCGACAACACAAGGACTGCGGATTTGATGTCCGGATCGTCGCCGGAGAGCGCGCTCAAAGCCTCCAGGGTTTTTTCAAACGGCTCATCCATGGCCACGGCCTGGCGCAGGCTGGCCACCGCCAGCACGATCGCCCGCGCCCGGCCAAACTGTCCGCCGCCGGCCCGGGCATTCGGCTCGGCGCCTATTTGGGCGGCGCTGTCCGATTCCAGCTTGTCCATGCGTTGTAGCAGGGACTTGATGGATTGGCCGCTGTTCTCGATCTCCGAAAGCCGCTCGGCGAGCGCCGCCGAAGTCTCGCCGGCGTTGCCTTTTTCCGCAACCGATGCCGTGACTTGGATCATCTTTTTCACCGAATCGACGGATTTTTCTATGCTTTCCATTCGTGCCATCAGCCGGTTCAATTCCTGGCGCAACTGTTGGCGCTCGGTCCGCATTTCCTCGATCGATTGCCTGCCTTTCTCCACCGTCATTGGGGGGGGGGCGGCGGCCGGGACCATGGCGGCCGAGGTTTCGGCCGGCTCGGCCTCGCCACCGAACCAATAGGGCTTCAGCACTTCGGCCCAGAAAGGCCAGTTAATTAAAACCACGCCCATTCCGATCACGGCCAGGAAACCCAACAAGCCGAGCACCCGGATAAATCCGCCGGACCGTCTCGCCGCCTTGGCGGCCGGGGCCGGGGCCTCGGCTTCGGGCGATGCATCGCCGATAGACTTACCGGGGGACGCCAGGGGGGGCGCCCCGGGGGACACATCGGCGGCCCGTTCCCAGGCAACGCCCGGCGGCGGCGCTTCGGCGACGGTTTTTTCCGGCTTTGGCTTAGCTTTGGGCTTTGGCTTAGCTTTGGGCTTTGGCTTGGCTTTGAGCTTTGGCTGGGCTTTTCTGGGCCGAGCCTTGGCCGCGGCGGTCTTGGCTTTGTTTTTTGCCGCCGTCTTTTTCCTCGCCGGTTTGCCCTTGTGAGCGTCAGTCATGGAAACCCCTTCTTCAGTCTGTTGTCTTAGATTATCAAGGATCGCAGCCGTCCGGTGAAGCAAAATAGCGCCCCGCCCCGCTCGGCGGCGCTTTCCTGGCCACGGCCCGAAATGGTTCTGGCGGAGTGATTCGATCTGGGTGGATAATGCTCGAGGGTGGATTTCGGCCCTTGACAACGGGCACGCAAGGGCTAATGTTCTGTTTTCGTTCTTTAAAAAAATATCGCTCTTTGACATTGTGAATAGCTTTTGCCCACGTCCACCCACGTCCGGGGGGCGCGTAGGGACGCTTGCGTTGTTTTGCCTTCCAACCTTCGAAAGGTTTTTAAAACCACCCGACCCCGACCGCCCACCAGCCACCCGATAACCACTAAATGTCCACCGAATGTCCACCCGATGTCCACCCGATGCCCACTGTTTGCACACCGAATGCCGACCGATGTCCACCGATGCCCACCCCAGGATTCCGGGGCGGTTCCGGGATCGAAGGCGGCGGCGCAGCCGCCTCCCTATACCGGCGGCGATCCTACGGTTCACGGAATAATGAAAGTGCTAGGTCTCGAGGGCCCGCAAAAGCGCCTCCTGGCTGGGCTCGGTCGCCACCACCACGTCCCGCCACGCCAGGCTTTGGGCTTTTTCGGCCACCGCCGGACTCCGGCAATAGGCGATCAGGCCCCGGCAGATTT
>JADFNT010000011.1 GCA_022563215.1 Pseudomonadota bacterium | reverse complement strand
TTTGCCGTTTATCGTCGTCGTCGTCGATGAAATGGCGGATCTGATGCTGGTCGCCGGCAAGGACGTGGAAGCCGCCATTCAGCGCCTGGCGCAAATGGCCCGCGCCGCCGGCATCCACCTGATCATGGCCACACAGCGCCCGTCGGTGGACGTCATTACCGGCACCATCAAGGCCAACTTCCCGACCCGGATCAGCTTCCAGGTGACGTCCAAGATCGACAGCCGCACCATCCTCGGCGAACAGGGCGCCGAGCAGCTCCTGGGCCAGGGGGACATGCTGTACATGGCCGGCGGCGGGCGCATCAACCGCGTCCACGGTCCCTTCGTTTCCGACGAAGAGGTCGAGCGCGTGGTCACCTTCCTGAAATCACAGGGACAACCCGACTACATCGACGAGGTGACCCAGGAAGACGCGGTCGAAAGCGGCCTTCCCGGAAGCGGGGCCAAGCAAAACGACGACCTTTACGACGAGGCCGTGGCGCTCATCGCCCGCGAGGGCCGGGCCTCGACCAGTTTTATTCAGCGCCACCTCCAGATCGGTTACAACCGGGCGGCGCGCATCATCGAGCAGATGGAATCCGAGGGCGTCGTCAGCCAAGCCAACCGGGTCGGCCGGCGCGAGGTCCTGATCGGCCATCACGGAAACTAAAAGACCGGCCTGCCCTTCGAATTCTTCCTTCTTCTCCGCTTTACGCCTTGGTCCCTCTTAGGTACAACGGCCCAGTGATGAGCAAACTCCCGCACCGGAACCCGGTTTTACCGGCCGCAAGGCGCCGCCGGGGTCTTGGGGTAATTGGGACGGTATTCGGGATGGTATTCGGGATTTTGCTTATTGCCCTGGTCCTGGTCCCATTCCCCTCTCAGGCCCAGGGCCTGGCCAACCTGAGCCAGGCCGACAGGGCCGATATTTCGCGCATCGAGGCCTACCTGAACCGGATCCGGACCCTGAAGGCCCGGTTTCTTCAGGTTTCATCCGACGGTGAGTATTCCGAGGGCGACCTGTATTTTTCCAAGCCCGGAAAAATGCGCCTCGAATACGACGACCCGAAACCCGTGGTGATCGTTTCCGATGGCGTCAACCTCGTCTATTTCGACAAGGAGCTGGAACAGGTCAGCTATTTCGACCTGGAATCGACCCAGGCCTCTATCCTTCTTCGCGAAAACATTTCTTTTTCCACCGGCGGACTTATCGTCACCCAGTTCGAAAAAGGACCGGGAGTCCTAAGGCTAACGGTGATCAAGGGGAACGACCCGCTGGAAGGTAATCTGACCCTTATTTTCAGCGACAAGCCGTTGGGTTTGAAGAAGTGGACGGTCACCGACGCCCAGGGCATCGTCACCAACGTTTCCCTGCTCGGCCCCCGGTTCGGCCTGCCTTTGAGCCCGAAACTCTTTCACATCGAACCCCCCAATGAGGTTTTGAAGGTCCAATAACCCCTGGCGGACCTCGTTTTTTACCCGGGGGACTACAGGGGGGCTGGATTCGGCGCCGCGCCAACCTTATATATTATTTAACGAGCCGGCCGCACCCGAACCGAGGCCGGCCCCCCAGGGATGGTTCCCCGCCATCCTGTGGCTCCAGATTGGGGCCTAAAGCGCCCGGTTGCCCCCCTTACCGGGCGCTTTTCTTATTCCGGAATTTCACGGAACCAGCCGGTATCCACCGGGTTCGGTAATCAGGATTTTGGCCTCGGACGGTTCGGCCTCGATCTTCTGGCGCAAGCGGTAGACGTGCGTTTCCAGGGTATGGGTGGTGACGCCGGCGTTGTAGCCCCAGACCTCATCGAGAAGCGTGTCCCGGCTGACGACCTTGTCACCGGCCCGGTAAAGGTATTTGAGGATCGCCGTTTCCTTGTCCGTCAGACGCACCTTCTTGTTCTCGTCGTCGCTGTCGATGAGCAGCTTGTTCGCCGGCTGGAAGGTATAGGGGCCGATGGCGAAGACCGCGTCGTCGCTACGTTCGTGCTGGCGGATGTGGGCCCGCAACCGGGCCAGCAGGACCCCCAGACGGAAAGGCTTGGTAATGTAGTCGTTGGCCCCGGCATCGAGGCCGAGGATGGTATCGGCATCCGTATCGGCGCCCGTGAGCATGATAATCGGCGACGTCACGCCGTTGCGGCGCATCAGGCGGCAAACTTCGCGGCCGTCCATGTCGGGCAGCCCGACATCGAGGAGGATGACGTCGAAATAATCCTCTTTCGCCAGTTCCAGGGCCTCGGTAGCCGACTTGGCACCGATGGTTGAAAACTCCTCATGCAATTGCAACTGCTCGCCCAGCATTTCAAGGAGGGTCGTGTCGTCATCAACAATGAGGATTTTTTTGCCGGCGATCATGGTTTTCCCATCAACTGTTTTATTTTTCCTGCCCGTATGAGAAAGATACTTCTTATTAGCATAAGACAGTATATGAACGCCGGGTATTCACCGGTGGCAAACTTCCCGTGAGCGGAAAAAACATAAATATTATATGTTGATGAGCGAAAATCCCTTCGAGCTGATTTCGATGCCCGCCTCCAGGGAGCCGGTCTCCCTGCTTGCCGTCGACCGGGCGGTTTCGGAACTGAGGCGCGGTCGTTTCGTTGTCATAGGCGGCGGCGGCGGCGCGATCTTGGTTCAGGCCGCCGAGGCGATCACTCCCGAAGCCTTGCGGGAACTCGGGGTTGTCAGCCACCAACAGCCTGTTTTGGTCGTTACCGCCCGCCGGGCCGCGGTTTTGGGGCTGGCCGAAACAGTGGGAAAGGTGGTTACCCTGGCCGCCGGCGACCGTTTGTCGGCGGACCTGATCCAAAATCTCGCCGATCCGCTTGCCGAAAATTCCCTGCCCGAAGAGGTCAAGAAGGCCTTGGTAGTCACCGTCAAGGAAACGCCGACCTATGACTGCGAAAGCGCCGCCGTGGCTTTGATGAAATTGGCCCGGCTGTTGCCGTCGGCGGTGACGGCGGAAATCGCCGACCCCACGGCGGATGATTTGGCGGCCTGGACCGCGCGTCATGATTTTCTGTTGGTCGACGCCGGCGACATCTTTCAATACGACGGCACCCAGGCCCGGACCCTTCGCGCCGTCAGTTCCGCCCGTGTGCCCTTGCCCGGCGCGCAAGAGACCAGGATCATCGCGTTCAGGCCTCTGGACGGCGGTTTGGAACACCTGGCGATCGTTATCGGCGAGCCCGACAAGGACGCGCCGGTCTTGACCCGGTTGCATTCGGAATGTTTTACCGGCGACCTGTTGGGGAGTCTCCGGTGCGACTGCGGCGATCAGCTTCAAGGCGCGGTCAAGGAGATCACCGCCGCCGGCACCGGGGTCCTTTTGTACCTGGCGCAGGAAGGCCGTGGTATAGGCCTGGTCAACAAGCTCCGGGCATACGAGCTTCAGGACCGCGGGTTCGACACCATGGACGCCAACGAGCAACTGGGATTCGATGCTGACGAGCGGGTTTACCTGCCGGCCGCCCGAATCCTGCATTTGCTCGGCTTCGACCGGGTGCGGTTGATGACCAACAACCCGGGCAAGGTTTCCGCCCTTGCCAATTGCGGCATCGTCGTCGAGGAACGGGTGCCGCACGCCTTTCCCTCCAACAAGCACAACGAAACCTATCTCCGCACCAAGGCCGCCCGTGGCGGCCACGTGTTCTAGCGCTCTGGCCCCACCCCGGCCTCCCCTGGCCCCTTTCATTCGCCTCTTCCAGGGCCCGAAATCCGCGGTATTTATTGCCGGGAACGCCCGTTTTTGGGCTTAAAATTCGCCTCTAACTTATTGATTTATAGATATTACCGTTCTGGCACGGCATTTGCGTTATCTAAGGAAACACAAGAACGGGAAAAAATCATGGATTCGATCATTGAAAGCGCCACCCCGTGGCGCACGACAACCGAACTGGCGGTGGCGCCCAACGCCGCTCCCGAAAAGGAAGCCCCCAACGCCGGCGACGCTGATGACGACGACGGTTTTAAACTTTTCGGCGAAGACGGGTTTACGTTCCTCGACTTCCTCGACATCATCAATCCCCTTCACCACATTCCGATCATCGGAACCCTGTACCGCGAATTGACCGGTGACACCCTCGATCCGGGATCACGCGTCCTCGGCGGCACGCTTTTCCTTGGCCCCGTTGGGACGGTCGTTTCTCTCGCCAATGTGCTGGTCGACGACGCCACCGGCAAGGATATGGGCGAACACGTGATGGCCTTTTTCGAAAACGAGGAACCGGACGCGCCAGGCACCGAACAGGCCAAGGAAAAGATCGTCGCCGACGTCGGTTCCCGGGCCGGTTTTGTCCAGCCTGAAACGTCACCGGCATTCCTGCCCCCCGGAACCCCCGGAGCACTAGACCCGGTGACCGCCTGGGCAAGGTCGGAAGTCGCTTTTCGCCATTCCGCCGTCGGCGGGGAACGGTTTATGCCTGCAGGCGAAACTGAAAGCATCGAAGGCGCCCTCCCCGCCTGGGAAAAGGCCGCCGCGCCCAAGCCGGTTACTACCGGCGCCCTGGCGCCGAAAGCGCCGGAGACCACCACCGTCGCCGCCGTCACGCCGGCGCCCGGTTGGCAGGGCGTTTCGCCCTATGCGCCCATCCAGTCAGCCCCGGCCGCCCTCGACGGCCCGGTGGCCGGCATCAATGCCCTGGCGGCGCTGAGGCAGGACCTGAAGGCGGGCGGCGTCAAGAAAACCGCCGAAGCCACCACCACCATCCACGAATCCCGGCAAAGCGCCGTCTTGTTCGCGGCTTCCGCCTATGGCCTGCGACAGCCGGCCAACGAAACCAGGAAAACCGAGGCCGCGCCGGATACGCTCCCCGGGGCCGTGGCGCCGGGTGGCGGTTGGTTCTCCGAGACCATGTTGATGGCCTACGGGAAATACCAGAACAGCGCCAACCTTACCGGCCAGGAGCGTCCCGTCGCCGTCGACATGACACGTTAGAGCGTTTCAGGATAGATCGTGCTCACGCGATCTATCCTGCGTTCAGGCGCCCGTTCATGTGCCACGGGGGCTCCCGCCCGCTACGCGGCGGGTTGCGACATCCGCCGCAACCAGAGCCCATTAAGTCCGAATGATTTCATTCAAACTTTATGTGCTCAGGCTTTCGGTCCTTCTTTTCCAAAACCGTTATAATCGCCGCCATGGAGATCTTTGTCTGGCCCCCCGGACGCTTGTCCTGGAACGCAAACGCGATGCGCTGCGCCCTTGGCCGCGGCGGCATCGGCGCCGATAAAAAAGAAGGTGACGGGGTGACCCCCCTGGGTTGTTTTCCGCTGCGCCGGGTCATGTACCGGGCGGACCGGCTTCAGGCCCCGAAGACGGGGCTCGAAGTCCTGGCGCTCAGCCCCGACGACGGCTGGTGCGACGATCCTCGAGAGGATTCCTATAACCGCCTGATCTCGCTTCCTTTTTCGGGCGGCCACGAAACCCTTTGGCGCCAGGACCACGTTTACGACGTCATCGTCGAGCTCGGTTACAACGACGATCCGGTCAGGTCCGGCCTCGGCAGCGCCATATTCCTGCATGTGGCCAAATCCGATTATCGGCCGACGGAAGGGTGCGTCGCTCTCGGACTTGAGAATCTGTTGGCGTTGCTGGAGCCATGCGACGAAACGGCAAGGCTCACCATCACCCTTCGGCCGCCTTCGCCATGAACGGCGGCCTTTCCCCGAAAACGCCGGTGCCGACCCGGACATGGGTTGCGCCGAGGCGGATCGCCGTCTCGAAGTCTCCGCTCATGCCCATGCTCAATTCCTGCAAGCCGTTGCGGGCGGCGATTTCCCCCAACAACGCGAAATGAAGCGAGGGTTCATCGTCAAGGGGCGGGATGCACATCAGGCCCCGGAGCGCCGGACCGAGAATGTCCTGGCATTCGGCGATGAAGGAATCGGCGGCTTCGGGCAGGATGCCGCCTTTTTGGGGTTCCTCGCCGGTATTGATCTGAATGAAACATTGAGGCTCCCGCCCGCTTTTGCTTATTTCATCGGCGAGCGCGCGGGCAAGCTTCGGGCGGTCGATGGTTTGAATGACATCGCAGAGGGCAACGGCACGATGCACCTTATTTCGCTGCAAGGCGCCGACAAGATGCAACACGGCATTGGGAAATTCGTCTTTCAGGGCCGGCCATTTTTGTTCGGCCTCCTGGACCCTGTTTTCACCAAACACCCGGTGGCCGGCGATCAGCGCTTGGTGGGCCGCCGATGCCGGATGGGCCTTGGAAATCGCCACCAGGGTGACCGAATCCGGGGCGCGGCCAGCGGCCTCGGCGGCCCCGGCCATGCGGGCTCCGATGGCCGAAAGGTTTTTTCGGATATCGGTTTCCTGGGTCATTTCAGCGGCCGCGTGGTTGAAAACAGGCGCCGACGCCATCGAGGCGGCGGTCGATGAGGGTAACAGACTGGATGAACAGGCTCAATTTACCTCCGGACGGTCTACCCGACATAATATTGATGACCGATGAAAAGCGATTGGCGGACCCGGTTCCGGTCATCGGCGCCCTGCCTGCCAACAGCGCCGTCATCTTCCGCCATTACGGAGCGCCGGACCGGGAGAAATTGGCGATCCGGCTGACGGCGGCGGCGCGAAAGCACGGCGTTAAGGTCCTGATCGCCGCCGACGCCCGGCTTGCCCTCAAGGTCGGGGCCGACGGCCTGCACCTGCCGGAGGCCCTGGCCGCCCGGGGGCCAGGGGTATGGCGATTATGGCGGCGACCGGATTGGCTGGTGACGGCGGCGGCCCATTCACCGGGGGCGCTCTACCGGGCCAAGCGGGCGGGGGCGGATGCGGTCTTGCTGGCGCCGGTGTTTCCGACCGCATCGCATCCGGACACACGGACGCTCGGGACTTTGCGGTTTTCCGCCTGGTGCCGGCAAAGCCCGATCCCGGTCTATGCCTTGGGCGGCGTAAGCCCCGTAAACCGGCGCCGTCTGAAGGACTCAGGCACCCGGGGTTTCGCCGGAATCAGTGGATTTCTCGATATCGCTTAGCGGCGGATTTATCTAATTATATGAACCGGGTATGGATGTGGGACCGAATATATTATAATAAATGACACCCGAAAGAGGAACGCCGTCCAAAAAGGACGCTGGTTTGAAGATGAAACGAATTGCCGAAACCCTTTCCCGACTGAGTCTGGCCGGTTCTTTGTGTATCGGTGGCCTGTTGCTGTCGGCCTGCACTTCCGATGAAATCACCGAGGGGGATTTCAAGGGCTCCGCCGGTGGCCACGAAGAGCTGGAAACCGAGGAAATCGATTACTCCAAAAGAAAAACCATTTTGGGGGAGGGCGGTCTTAATTTATTCGGCGACAGCGAACCCAAAAACACCGGAGGGGCGTTGGGGGTCAACAGTTACCTTTGGCGGGCGTCGTTGGATACCATTTCGTTCATGCCCGTCAATTCCGCGGATCCTTTCGGCGGCGTAATTATCACCGATTGGCACTCCCCGACGGAAGCCCCGAGCGAACGCTTCAAGCTCAACGTCTACATACTCGGCCGCGCGCTTAGGGCCGACGGCGTCCGGGTTGCCGTTTTTCGCCAAGTTCAGGACCGCCGCGGGGCCTGGAAGGATGCCGGAGTCCCTGAGGAAACCGGAACCAAGATCGAAGACGCCATTTTGTTCCGGGCACGGCAATTGCGGAATCAGACCTTACAAAGATAACTTAACGTCCATTTCCCAAGTCATAATATGAGGTGATACGGAACCGGACGGCCACTCCGGAGAATATGGAGAACCGTCGTATGGGGTCCCTATGGTAGATTCCATCCACTTTCAACCAGCCGGGCCAGCCAATCGAAATGTCCAGGTACAATTTCAAGCAAGCGGAAGCGAAATGGCAGTCGGTCTGGGAAGACCGGGGATGCTTCGCCGCCGGCGAAGGCGGCGACAAACCGAAATACTACGTGCTTGAGATGTTTCCCTATCCCTCGGGGCGCATTCATATGGGGCACGTGCGCAATTACACCTTGGGCGATGTGGTCGCCCGCTACAAGCGCGCCCGGGGTTTCAATGTGCTGCACCCCATGGGCTGGGATGCTTTTGGGCTGCCGGCGGAAAACGCGGCCAAGGAAAACAAGGTTCGTCCCGCCCGGTGGACGGAACAGAACATCGCCACCATGCGCGAGCAGCTCAAGTCCATGGGTCTTTCCTATGACTGGTCGCGCGAAATCGCCACTTGCGATCCGGACTACTACCGCCACGAACAGAAGATGTTTCTGGATTTCCTTAAACAGGGACTGGTTTACCGCAAGGAATCCTGGGTCAACTGGGATCCGGTGGAAAATACCGTGCTCGCCAATGAGCAGGTCATCGACGGCAAGGGTTGGCGGTCCGGCGCCAATGTGGAAAATCGTCTTTTATCACAGTGGTTTATGAAAATCACGGCGTTTTCCGAAGAGCTCCTCCAAGACCTCGAAACGCTGGATCGTTGGCCCGCCCGGGTGCGCCTGATGCAGGAAAAATGGATCGGCCGGTCCGAAGGCGCCTATATGTTTTTCGATTTCGACGGACGGAACGGAGGCAAGGGTGGTCGGTTGGAAGTCTTCACCACCCGTCCCGACACCATTTTCGGCGCTTCGTTTTGCGCCATCGCCGCCAACCATCCGCTTTCCCAGGACCTGTCAGAGGACGACGCCGATCTTCGGGCGTTCATTACCGAATGTGGCAGCGCCGGAACCAGCGAGGCGGCCATCGAAACGGCGGAAAAGATCGGTTACGACACCGGCGTCCGGGTCCGTCATCCCTTCGATGACGAAAGGACTTTGCCGCTCTACGTGGCTAATTTCGTTCTCATGGAATACGGAACCGGCGCCATTTTCGGCTGCCCGGCCCACGATCAGCGTGATCTGGAGTTCGCCCGAAAATACGGCCTTGACGTCCTTCCCGTCGTCGCGCCCCGGGAAACCCCCCAGGAACCCATTGGGGAAAGTTTCGTCATCGAGGACGAAGCCTTCACCGACGACGGGGTGTTGATCAATTCGGCGTTTCTCGACGGGCTTGGCGTCGAGGAGGCGAAGTCGGCCATCATCGAGAGGTTGGACGCCGCCGACGCCGGCCGTCCGGGGGTCAATTACCGGCTTCGCGACTGGGGCATATCGCGGCAACGTTATTGGGGTTGCCCGATTCCGGTGATCCATTGCCCGGACTGCGGCATTGTCCCGGTGCCCGAGGAAGACCTGCCGGTCGTTTTGCCCGAAGACGCAGACCTTGAGGCGCCGGGCAACCCGCTGGACAACCACCCGACCTGGAAAGACGCCGACTGTCCGGCCTGCGGCAAGCCGGCCCGCAGGGAAACCGATACCTTCGATACTTTTTTTGAATCATCCTGGTATTTCGCCAGGTTCTGCTCCCCCCACGCCGATACCGCCTTTACCCGCGAGGCCGCCGATTACTGGTTGCCCGTCGATCAATATATCGGCGGCATCGAACACGCGGTTCTGCATCTTCTCTATTCGCGGTTTTTTACCCGGGCGCTGAAACAGTGCGGATACTTAGGCATCAAAGAACCTTTCGAGGGGCTTTTGACGCAGGGAATGGTCTGCCACGAAACCTACCGGGACGAAAACGGCAAATGGCTTTATCCCGACGAGGTCGAAATAACCGGCGACAAATCGGCCCGCGTTCTTGACGGCCCCCAAGGCGGCTCCGCCGTTACCGTCGGGCGATCGGAAAAAATGAGCAAGTCGCGCAAAAACGTCGTCGATCCGGAATCCATCATCGAAACCTATGGGGCCGATACGGCGCGCCTTTTCATGCTGTCGGACAGCCCGCCCGACCGCGACCTGGATTGGACGGAGGCCGGCATCGAAGGCGCCTGGCGGTACGTGAACCGGTTATGGCGCCTGGTTAATGCCCCGGATTCCAAAAAACCATTTTCCAAATTCGGGGCCACGCGTCCGGACATGAAAGCCGACGAAAAGGAATTTCCGGGTCTAATCTTTACCCTTAAGGAAATTCACAAAACGATTTCCAAAGTTACGGAAGACCTTGAGCGCTTTCATTTCAACAAGGCCGTTGCCCGGATCAGGGAGTTGACCAATACCTTGGACGATCTCGCGGGTAACGACGATTCCGCCGCCTGGGTCAGAAGGCACGGCCTGGAAGCCATTGTCTTGCTTCTTGGGCCGATGATGCCCCACCTGACGGAAGAATTATGGCATAGTCTTGGCCACGAAACGCTGCTCGCCGATACGCCGTGGCCCGAGGCCGAAGCGGACCTGCTTGTCGAGGAAACCGTCACCATCGCCGTTCAGGTGAACGGAAAATTGCGGGGAACACTGGATTTGCCCAAGGACAGCGACGACCAAATGGCTGAAACGGCGGCTCTGGCCTTGGAAAACGTAACGGCGGCGATTGCCGGGAAACCGATTCGCAAGGTTATTATCGTGCCCAATCGGATCATCAATGTGGTCGTTTAGAACAATTTTCCTTTTGGCCGCCTTAGGCTTCCTGGGAGGGTGTGGTTTCCAGCCCCTTTACGGCAAGAGCTTCGCTGCCTATGCGCCCGAAGAATTCGCCGCCATTAGGGTTAAACCTATTCAGGACCGGATAGGTCAGCAGCTTCATAATCGCCTGTTGTCTCTTCTCAATCCCGACGGCCGGCCCAAAAAACCACGCTATTTCTTGGTGGCAACGGTGTCGGAAAGCATTGCTTCCCTGGGGGTGCGGAAAAGCGCCTTTGCTACCCGGGCCAATCTTACCCTGAGGGTCAGTTACCAGCTTTCGCCGATTTCCGGCGGAGAGACTATTCTATCGGGCAATGAAGCAATCATCGTCAGTTACAATATTCTCGATTCCGATTTTGCCACCCTGATGGCCGAAAAAAACGCCCGGGCCCGGGCCGTTGGTGAATTGGCTCAGGCCATCCGCACCCGTTTGGCGGCCCAGTTCGTTCACTCGCCAAAGGATAATAAGGACCGGACCCGGCGGTGAAGATTCCTGCCTCCCGAATTAACCCGTTTCTTCGCCAACCCGACCCCAAGGTCGCCGCCGTTCTTTTGTTCGGCCCCGATCAGGGCCTGGTACGCGAACGGGCCGAAGCACTGGTGTTGACCGTCGTCGACGATCTCGCCGATCCTTTTCGGGTGGCGGTATTTACCGGCGCCGACATCAAGGCCGACCCCCCTTGCCTTGCCGACGAGGCGGCGCAGCTTTCATTGACCGGGGGCCGGCGGGTCATCTGGGTTCATGAAGCTACCGACGGTATTTCCCCAACCTTCGAATCATTCCTGGATAACGGCGGGCATGACAATCTTGTCATCGTCGAGGCCGGCACCCTTGGTCCCCAGTCGTCCTTGCGAAAACTTTTCGAAAAATCCAGCCATGGGGCATCCATCGGGTGTTACGAAGACGACGCCAAGGGGCTTGAGGCTGTTATTCGCGAAACATTGGGCCGCCATGGGCTTAGCCCCACCGCCGAGGCCCGGGACTATCTTGTCGAAAATCTCGGTAGCGACCGGAGGGTAACCCGGAGCGAATTGGAAAAACTCGCCCTTTACGCCCTTTCCGGCACGGCGAATAGTGACGGCGGCAACGGCGAGAATCGTCTTGTCGGCCTCGATGACGCCATGGCGTGCATCGGCGACAGTGCCGCCATGTCCCTTGATTCCGTCGCCTATTGCACGGCCAGCGGCGACTCCCGGGGCCTCGACCGGGCCTTCGAGCGGGCGCTCATGGAAGGAACCAGTCCGGTCGGAATTCTTCGCGCCGTAGGCCGGCATTTGCAACGGATTCATATGGCCCTCGGGCTGGTGGACGGCGGCGCTACTTTTGAGAAGGCCATGGCCGGGCTCAGGCCGCCAATCATTTTCAAGTTCAAATCCGAGTTCCAGACACAGATGAAACGCTGGCGAATGAGCCGTCTTTCCGGCGCCCTTGAATTGGTTACCGAGGCGGAAATCGACTGCAAAACCACGGGCTTTCCCGCCCAGGCCGGTTGTCATCGCGCCCTGATCCGGATCGCCCAGGCCGCCCGGGCCCGTTAAATCCCAGGCTTTCTTTTTTTTCTTGGGGACGGCCCAGGCTTAACCGGCGGCCTTTTTCTTTCCCCGTCCTTTACTTAAAGCAATGGACAGCTTGGGTTTTCGCCTTGGTTTTACAGGCGGCTTTTCCGTAACTTTCTCCGGGGCCGTTGCCGGAATGCCGCCCTTACCGAGGCGAAGGAGGATGTCGTCGAGCTGCTCCAACGAATCATAATGGACCGTCAGCGATCCGCCGCCGCCCTTGAATTTTATCCCCACCTTGAGGCCGAGAAGATTGGCCAGGTCGCGTTCCAGTGCCTGGGTATCGACGTCTTTGTGGCCCGGCTTGGGCGGGCTGTCCTTCTGGCGCTGTTCCTTTTTGACCAGCCTTTCGGTTTGCCGGACGTTGAGGCCTTTTTTCACCACCTGGCGGGCGACTTCCAAGGGGTTCGGCGCATTCAGCATCGCCCGCGCGTGGCCGGCCGAAAGGTCTTCTGAATCGAGCATCTTCTTGACCGGTCCCGGCAGGCCCAACAGGCGGATCATGTTGGCGACGTGGCTTCGGCTCTTGCCGACGGTTTTGGCCAGCACTTCCTGGGTGTGGGAGAATTCATCCATCAGGCGTTGGTAACCCTCGGCCTCCTCCAACGGCGAAAGGTCTTGGCGCTGAAGGTTTTCGACCAGCCCCATTTCCAGCGATTCCTGGTCGTTGAGGTCCCTGATGATGACCGGAACCTCGTGCACCTTGGCCATCTGGGCGGCGCGCCAGCGCCTTTCGCCGGCGATGATCTCGAAGGCGTCCTTCTGTTCCGGGTGGCGGCGGACCAGGAGCGGCTGAATGATCCCATTTTCCCTGACCGATTGCGCCAGTTCCTCGATCAGTTCCTCGTCGATGGAATGACGGGGCTGATAGCGGCCGGGATAGAGGCGCTCGACGGGCACCAGCCGGGAACCTTTGAGTCGCCCGGAATCGCTTTCGGTTTCGGGTTCTTCGCCGAGCAGGGCGTTGAGGCCGCGGCCGAGGTTTTGACGCTTGTTTTCCGTCATCAGGCTGTCAGCCGCCGCTCCCTGTGGATGACCTCGCCGGCCAGGCTGAGATAGGCCTGCGAACCGGCGCAATTCAAATCATACACCATCACCGGGAGTCCGTGGGAGGGGGCTTCGGACACCCGCACGTTGCGGGGGATGACCGTCTTGTAGACCTTGTCGCCGAAGAACTCGCGGACGTCGTTGGCGACCATTTCCGATAAATTGTTGCGGCTGTCGTGCATGGTCAGGACGATGCCCTGAATATCGAGTTCGGGATTGAAGGCGGTCTTGATCCGTTCGATGGTTTTGACCAATTGACTCATCCCTTCGAGGGCGAAGAACTCGCATTGCAGGGGCACCAGAACCGCGTCGGCCGCGACCAGGGCATTGACCGTCAGCAGGCCGAGCGCCGGCGGGCAGTCGATGAGGACGTAATCATAATCATAGGCCCCGTCCTTGAGGGTCGCTTTGAGGAAGTATTCCCGGCGCTCCAGGCCGACCAGTTCGATTTCCGCCCCCGACAGGTCAATCCCCGAGGGAACGATATCGAGGCCGGGAATTTTTGTTTTGCGGATCGCTTCCATCACCTCGGCCTCGCGGATCAGGACGTGGTAGGAATTGCATTCCCGGTCCTGGCGCGCGATGCCGAGGCCGGTGCTGGCGTTTCCCTGGGGGTCGAGGTCGATAATCAGGACCTTTTGCCGGATCGCGGCGAGCGCAGTGGCCAGATTGATGGTCGTCGTCGTTTTTCCGACTCCACCCTTCTGATTGGCGATGGCGAGGGTCCGGGTCGGGCGTTTTGGCGGCGATAGTCCTTCAGGAGTCATTTCGTTGCCTAATTTCTTCCAATTTCACTACCATTCCCAAGGGTTCGGATAAACTCGGAATCAGTGATTCTTTAATAATCCAATTTTTTTTCGTTTCCGTCAATTCCTCTCGCCATTTTTTCCCTTTAAGGAATAAACATTGCCCTTCCTTTTTTAGCACAGAATTCGCGTATAACAAAAGTTTCCCCATCGACGCGACGCCGCGAGCCGTGACCACATCGGCTTTCAGCTCGGGCAAGTTTTCCACCCGGCAATGGTGAATTATCGCCCCGGCTTGAGTCATTCTGTTGACTTCCATGAGAAAGGCGCATTTTCGCTGGTTGCTTTCGATGAGATGAATTTCCGCCTTGTCATGGTCTTGGGTAATCGCCAGCACCATTCCGGGGAAACCGGCGCCGCTGCCGATATCGGCCACGACCCCGCCGGCCGCCGGAAGCAGCGGGCCCAATTGCGCCGAATCGAGAATATGCCGCCGCCAGACGTCCTTGAGGCTGCGGTTGGCGACCAGGTTGACCTTTGGCTGCCATTTCCTCAACAGCGCCACATAGGCTTCCAGGCGTTCGAGGACGCCATTGGAAACTCCCATCATGGCCTGGAAATCGGCAGGTTTCAGGGGTTGGCTCGGGATCTTCATCGGCCTCGGCCGGCGGCGGAAGTGGGTAGGAATCCGGTCTGTTTCACGTGAAACATTTCCCCCGGGTCAGGATGTCAGGCCGCCGGGCGGTCGTCGCGGCGCCTCACGTGGCCGAGCAGCACCGTCAGCGCCGCCGGGGTGACGCCGGAAATCCGCGCCGCCGCGCCCAGGGTCGCCGGCCGGGCTTCGGCCAGCTTGGTCCGCACTTCCGTCGACAGGCCGCCGATGGCGTCGAAGTCCAGGTCGTCGGGAAGCCGGAGCCGCTCGTCGCGGCGGAAGGCGCGGATGTCCGCTTCCTGGCGCTCGATATATCCGGCATAGGCGGATTCGATCTTTAGCTGTCCGGCGATGGCCGGCGCAATGCGGCCCAGTTCCGGCCAGATCGCGGCCAGCCGGTCGATCTCGATCCCCGGGTAGGCGAGAAGGGCCATGGCGCTTCTCTTGACCCCGTCGAGGTTGATGTCGATGCCTTTCGCCTTGAGCCGGCTGGGCGAGGCGACGAGGCGATCGAGAAGGGCGCCGGCGTCCCCGAGCGCCTGCATTTTTTCGCCGAACCGGCGCGACCGCTCGTGGCCGACGCAGCCGATTTCGATGCCCTTCGCGGTCAGCCGCTGGTCCGCGTTGTCGGCCCGGAGCTTGAGCCGGTATTCGGCCCGCGACGTGAACATGCGGTAGGGTTCGGACGTCCCCAAGGTCACCAGGTCGTCGATCATGACGCCGATATAGGCGTCGGCGCGGTCCAGGATCAGCGGTTCCTTATCGGCGGCGGCCAGGGCGGCGTTGATCCCCGCCATCAGGCCCTGGGCGGCGGCTTCCTCGTAGCCGGTGGTGCCGTTGATCT
>JADFNT010000194.1 GCA_022563215.1 Pseudomonadota bacterium | reverse complement strand
CGGGGCGACCAATGACCAACTCAAGTGCGATTGCACCGGCCTTGGCCGCTGCAATCGCACTTGAGTTGGTCATTGGTCGCCCCGGGTACTGCTTTCTTCTCGGCCTTTATGGTTTTTCTTTTTTGCCTGTTTGCGGTTTCCCTCTGAAACCGCCCCCGGAGCACTTTTTAATTTACATCATATTTCCATAAAATTTTAGATATTTCCGTGACCGCCATCACATGCCCAAAGGCATAGCCCCGGCGGGCATGCCCTTTTAGTCATTCCGGGACCCGGTAACGGCGAATTTTCCGGCCCGGACGGGGCTTTGAAATCCGCCCCTTTCAAGGGCTTTCCCGTGCCCGGAGTCGGCTTGCATGGCTGAAAGGGGTATGCTACGAAATCGGCGTTTTACGGGGGTAAACCCCGGTTCAGGGGGATGTTTTCAAAGGCGCCGTCAGGCACCCGACATCTCATTACAAAAATAAAAGAGGAACCTTCCAGGTGTCAGCGGTAACCATAGTCGCCACGGGTCTTGCCGGGCGTTATGCCACGGCCCTTTTCGACCTTGCCGAAGCCGACAAACAGTTGGACCGGGTGTCGGGCGATCTCGGCCAACTGGGCCGCATGATCGAGGAAAGTAGCGATCTGACCCGGCTCATCCGTTCACCGGTGATTTCGCGCCAAGACCAGGGCCGGGCCATGGCCGCGGTCCTGGAAAAGGCCAAGATGTCCGTCCTGACCCGGAATTTCGTCGGCACGGTGGCGAAAAACCGCCGCCTTTTCGCGCTGCCGGCGATGATCGCCGCCTATCAAGGTCTTCTGGCCCAGCGCCGCGGGGAATCAACCGCCGAGGTGGTTTCGGCGCAGCCGTTGACGAAAAAACAGATCGAACGGATCGGCGGGTCGCTGAAAAAGGCCATCGGTTCGAAGGTCGCCGTCGACGCCAAGGTCGATCCCGGTCTTTTGGGCGGCCTTATCATCAAGATCGGATCGCGCATGGTCGACAGCTCCATCAGGACCAAGTTGACGCAACTACGCCTGTCCATGAAAGGGATTGGATAATGGATATCAAACCGGCTGAAATCTCCGCCATCCTGAAAAAACAAATCGCCGGTTTCGGCACCGAGGCCGAAGTCGCGGAGGTCGGAGAGGTTCTGTCGGTCGGTGACGGAATCGCCCGCGTGCATGGGCTGGACCAGGTCCAGGCCGGTGAAATGGTCGAATTCCCGGGCGGGATCAAGGGCATGGCGCTTAACCTGGAAGTCGACAACGTCGGCATCGTGATTTTCGGCGACGACCGCAACATCAAGGAAGGCGACACCGTCAAACGGACCGGCGCCATCGTCGACGTGCCCGTCGGCAAGGACTTGTTGGGCCGGGTCGTCGATGCGCTCGGCAACCCCATCGACGGCAAGGGGCCGATCGCCACCGACGAACGCGCCCGGGTCGAGGTCAAGGCGCCGGGCATCATTCCGCGCAAGTCGGTCCACGAACCGGTGCAGACGGGCCTGAAGGCCATCGATGCGCTTATTCCCATCGGCCGCGGACAACGCGAGTTGATCATCGGCGACCGCCAGACCGGCAAGACCGCCCTCATCATCGACACCATCATCAACCAGCGCACCGTCAACGAATCCGACAACGAGCAGGAAAAGCTCTACTGCATCTACGTCGCCATCGGCCAGAAACGCTCCACCGTGGCGCAACTGGTGAAGACGCTGGAGGACTACGATGCGCTGAAATATTCCATCATCGTCGCCGCCACCGCGTCGGAACCCGCGCCTTTGCAGTTCCTGGCTCCCTATGCGGGCTGCACCATGGGCGAATTTTTCCGCGACAACGGCATGCACGCGGTGATCTTCTATGACGACCTGTCCAAGCACGCCGTCGCCTACCGCCAGATGTCTTTGCTGCTTCGCCGCCCGCCGGGGCGCGAGGCCTATCCGGGCGACGTCTTCTACCTGCATTCCAGGCTTCTGGAACGCGCCGCCAAGATGAACGATGAAAACCGCTCAGGCTCGCTGACGGCGCTGCCGGTGATCGAAACCCAGGCCGGCGACGTGTCGGCCTATATCCCGACCAACGTCATCTCCATCACCGACGGCCAGATCTTTCTGGAAACGGAACTGTTCTTCAAGGGCATCCGCCCGGCGGTGAACGTCGGCCTGTCGGTGTCGCGCGTCGGTTCCGCGGCCCAGATCAAGGCGATGAAACAGGTCGCCGGCTCGATCAAGCTGGAACTGGCCCAATACCGGGAAATGGCGGCGTTCGCCCAGTTCTCGTCCGACCTGGACAAGGCGACCCAGAATCTGCTGGCCCGGGGGGCGCGCCTGACCGAATTGCTGAAACAGCCGCAATACTTGCCGCTGCCGATCGAGGAACAGGTGATTTCCATTTTCGCCGGGGTCAACGGCTATACGGACGGCATCGAGGTCAACCAGGTGACCCAATTCGAAGCCCGGCTGTTGGACGAAATCCGCTCCAAGGGCCAGGACATCCTCAAGGCCATCCGCACGGAAAAGGAACTGAGCGAGGAAACGCAAGCCAAACTCACCAAATTCATGGATGACTTCACCAAGACCTACGCTTAAACGCCCAAGGCCGCCGCCCGGAACCTCAGACATGCCCAACCTCAAAGACCTCAAAGTCCGGATCAACAGCGTCAAATCAACGCAGAAGATCACCTCGGCCATGAAGATGGTGGCGGCGGCCAAGCTTAGGCGCGCCCAGGAAAATGCCGAGGCGGCCCGGCCTTATGCCGAGGTGATGGAACGCATGGTCGCCGACGTCGGCGAAAACGTCGGCGGCATCGAAGGCGCGCCGCCATTGCTGGTCGGCACCGGCAGCACGCAGATCCACCTGATCGTCGCCTGCACGGCGGACCGCGGCCTGTGCGGCGGGTTCAACGGCGCCATCATCCGCGAAGTCCGGACCATGGCCCATGACCTGAAACGGGACGGCAAAATCGTCCGCATTCTCTGCGTCGGGCGCAAAGGCCGCGACGGGCTGAAACGCCAATTCGAGGCCGACATCGTCGAAACCATCGAGGGCATCGGCCGGCGCGGCGTCGAGTTCGCCGACGCCCAGAAGGTGGCGGAGACGATCACCACCATGTTCGACGCCGGCGGTTTCGACGTTTGTACCATCGTCTTCAACCGCTTCCAATCGGCGATGACGCAGATCCCGACGTCGCAACTGTTGATCCCCTTCACCGCCCCCGAGACGGCCGACGACGAAGCCGGGAAAGACAGGGCCGGGGCCGACGACGCAGGGCCATCGGCGATTTTCATCTACGAGCCGGAGGAGCAGGAAATCCTGGCCGAGCTGCTGCCCAAGAACATCAACCAGCAGGTCTTCCAGGCGCTGTTGGAGAGCGCGGCCTCGGAGCACGGCGCCCGCATGACGTCCATGGACAACGCGACGCGCAACGCCGGCGATATGATCGACAGCCTGACGCTGACCTTCAACCGCACCCGTCAGGCGGCAATTACCAGGGAACTGATCGAAATTATCTCGGGCGCGGAAGCGCTTTAAGAGGCGAGGACGGCGGAACGCCGGACAGGGACTAAATACAAGAGGCGAGGACGGGATTTGCAGCGGGGGACGCCCCCGAAGACCCCAGGGCCCGGACAGGGATATTATTAGGAGCATCAGTGATGGCTAAAAACGCAATCGGTAAAGTCACCCAGATCATGGGCGCCGTCATCGACGTCAAGTTCGAGGGTGATTTGCCCAACATCCTGAACGCGCTGCATTGTGAAAACGGCGGCAAGCTTCTGGTCCTGGAAGTCGCCCAGCACCTGGGCGAAAACTCGGTCCGCACCATCGCCATGGATTCGACCGAGGGCCTGCGGCGCGGCATCGAGGTCACCGATACCGGCGAGCCGATCACGGTTCCCGTCGGGCCGGAAACGCTCGGCCGCATCATCAACGTCATCGGCGACCCGATCGACGAACGGGGGCCGCTGAACGCCAAGGCGACCGCGCCCATCCACACCAGCGCGCCCGAATTCGTCGATCAATCCACCGATACCGAGATCCTGGCCACCGGCATCAAGGTCATCGATTTGATCTGCCCCTATTCGAAGGGCGGAAAGATCGGGCTGTTCAGCGGCGCCGGGGTCGGCAAGACCGTCATC
>JADFNT010000010.1 GCA_022563215.1 Pseudomonadota bacterium | reverse complement strand
AGATGATCACGGTGGCGATCCGCCGCCTGGACCTGGACGACCCCACCAGCAAGACCCTGCTGGACTACATGCGCCGCCTGGAAAAGCACAAGGAAGATCGCAAGGTTGTTCACCTGCACCTGTCCCTGCTTCGGCCCATGAACCGGCGCCAACAACACATCCGCACCGCCACCGGAACCTTCGAAAACATCATTAAGTCCATGGACGGGCAGGTGTTTACGGTCAAGAACTCGGATATCTTCGTCATTTACAAGGAAACCGCCCATCCCCAGGTGGAAACCGCGGTCCAGCAGATTCGCTATCTTTTCGACGACGACCCCCTGATCGTCGAGGAAGAGCATTCCGATAAAAAGTTCGCTTCCTGGTACGACGCCGAGCAGGATTTCGACTCCGTCCTGCAAACCATCCAGGGCATGGCCCATGCCGAACAGAGACGCCAGACCGAGGTCCGCAACCGCATGGACGCCCGCTCCGCCCTGAAGGCGAAACAGGAGCAGGGCGAACCCCTGACGCCCAGAGTGTTGGCCAGGATCGAAGCGGCGCTGTCGAAGGCCGACCTTTCCAACTTGGTGCGCCGGCAGTTCATCTGCCGGGTGGATTCGAACATGGTGCCCGAGCAAATATTTTCGGAGCTGTTCATTTCGATCAAGGATTTGCGCGAAACCATGATTCCGGACGTCAACCTGGTCGCCAACCGGTGGCTGTTCCAGCACCTGACGACGACCCTCGATCAGCGCATGCTTTCCATGCTGACCAAGACCGACGGCATTTCCATATCGGGCGACATCAGCTTCAACGTCAACGTCGCTACGTTATTGACCCCGGAATTCCAGTCCTTCGACGACAACATCGCCGCCGGGCGCCGGGGCGCGATGATCATCGAGCTGCAAAAGGAAGACATCTTCTGCGACCTGGCGTCTTATTTGTTCGCCCGCGAGTTTGTCCAGGAGAAAGGCTACAAGGTCTGTCTCGACGGCCTGACGGTGCAGACCATCGACATCATCGACCGCGAACGCCTCGGCGCCGACATCGCGAAATTGATCTGGCATACCGATCTGGTGGACGGCGGCGATGAACTGCACGAAAAAATCCGCAAAATCGTCAAGCGCGGCGGCCCCGACCGGTTGATCCTGTGCCGCTGCGACAACCGGGAAGCCATCGATTTCGGTCACTCCGTGGGTATCGACCTGTTCCAAGGACGCTATGTGGAGAGCCTGATCGTCGAAGACGGGAGGCGCCGCGAGCTTCTGAAGCTCAAGCGCCGGATCGAACGTAGCGAAGCGGACGCGTATCTCGACGAAGAGTAATCAAGGGGCCTGGAAATCAAGGCGCCTCAGGGCTTTTCCCGCCGTTGACGGCGGCTTCCTCGAAGGTCGCCATGCCGGTGTGACACGCCACGGCGGCCCTCAGGATCCCGACCGCCAATACCGCGCCGGTGGCCTCGCCGAGGCGCATGTTGAGATCCAAAAGCGCCGTTTTTCCCAGTTTTTCCAAAAGCCGCCGGTGCCCCGGTTCGCCCGACACATGGCCGACCTGGCAATGGTCGAGGGCGCCGGGATGTTGGGCGTCGAGCACCGCGGCCGCGGTCGTGGCCACGTAACCGTCCAACAAAACCGGAACTTGGCGATAGCGCGCCGCCAGCACGGCGCCGGCGATGGCCGCCATCTCGCGGCCGCCGAGACAGCACAGCGCCTGCACGGGCACGCCCAGGGGACCACCAGGTCGGGATCGGTGGAATTGGACGGCTTCATTGACGATCTTGGTCTTGTTTGCCAGCGTCTTGCCGCTGACGCCGGTGCCGGCGCCGGTCCAATCGGCGGCGTCGCCCCCGGCGCCCCCGTAGAGCGCCAACGCCAGGGCCGCCGCCGAGGTCGTATTGCCGATGCCCATTTCCCCCAGGCACAGGACGTCTATGCCGTCGGTGACCGCGCCCATGCCGAAGACGAAAGAATCGACGCATTCAGCCTCCGTCATCGCCGGCGCTTGGGTGAAATCCTCCGTTGGCCGGTCAAGGGCCAGCGCATCGACGGCGAAACCAACGCCGAAGGCTTGACAAAGCTGGTTGATGGCGGCGCCGCCGGCTTCGAAGTTGGCGACCATTTGCCCAGTGACGCCCGCCGGATAGGCGGAAACCCCCTTGGCCGCGATGCCGTGATTGGCGGCGAAAACCTGAACCCGGGCGGCGCCCAGGCTCGGCGGGTGGCGGCCTTGCCATTCGCAAAGCCAAAGACAAATTTCCTCCAACCGGCCGAGGCTCCCAGGCGGTTTGGTCAACCGCTGTTCCCGGGCCGCCCAGGCTTCGGCCGCTTCGGCGTCCGGGCCGGGGAGGGTTTTCAGGGCCTCGATCATGTCATCCAAGCCCTGGATGGTCGGCGGCGGCGTCATGAGTTTAAAAGATTTCTTTCAAACCTGGAATTTCCTTTGCCTCGGCCTTCACCTATAACCGAAAATACCCGGCAGCGCCCGCCTGAAAAAACCGCCGCCGCCGGCGCCGCGAACCGGTTGAACGAATAAGCGTTAAAAGGTCCTGGACCATGGCCGATTGGGATAAAACCCGGAATTTCCTTTCCCAGCAGCTTGTCGGCTGGTGGCGGGATTGCTGTGTCGCCGGTGGGTTCCTGACGCGGCTTCCGTTTCCGGCGCCTAAGGACGGAGCCGCGAAAGGGGCGTTGGCCGGCTCGTCCCGCGCTTTTCCACTCATTGGCGCCTTCGTGGGGACGATCGCCGGTCTCACGCTGATGGTGGCGGCGGGGCTTGACCTTCATCCGCTGGCCTGCGCCTTTGTCGCGCTTGCGGCCTCGGCGCTGGTGACCGGCGCCCTTCACGAAGACGGCCTGGCCGATGTCGCCGATGGTTTCGGCGGCGGCCAGACGAAGGCGAAAAAGCTCAAAATCATGAAGGATTCCCGGATCGGCACCTTCGGGGTGTTGGCGGTGGTTTTTTCCGTCGCCATCCGCGCCAGCATCCTGGCCGGGCTTCCCGGTCCCGGCATGGCGGCCTTGGCATTGATTGCCGCCGCCGCCCTTTCGCGCGGTCTGTTGCCGGCGGTGATGGCGGTGATGGACCCGGCCCGGAAATCCGGCCTTGCCTTCCGGGCCGGAACGCCGGACCAGGAATCCTGGGTCACGGCGCTGGTGCTGGGCGGGCTTCTGGGATTTCTTTTTTTGGGTCCGGGCGGCGGACTGATGGCCTTGGCGATGGCCATTGCCGCCGTCGCCGTCCTGGCCTGGCTGGCCGAGCGTCAGGTCGGCGGCTTCACCGGGGATGTCCTCGGCGCCCAGCAGCAGGCGGCGGAAATCGCCGTGCTGGCGGCGGCCGCGGCGGCGTTTTGAGCACCGAAACCCGATGGTGGTGGGTGCGCCACGCGCCGGTGGCCGGTGTCGACGGGACGATCTATGGCTCGAACGACGTCGATTGCGACGTTTCCGACAAGGCCCGGTTCAAGGCTTTGGCCCGCGCCCTGCCCGAGGGCGCGGTGTGGGTGACCAGCCATTTAAGCCGGGCCATCAAGACCGCCCAGGCCGTCGCCGACGCCGGGCTGGATTTTCCCCAACCGGCCATCGAGGAAGACCTGGGCGAACAGAACTTCGGCGATTGGCAGGGGCTTTCCTGGGATGATATGCGCAAACGGGACAAAAAGGCCTATGAGGCCTTCTGGGCCGACCCGACCCGGACCCGGCCGCCGGGGGGCGAAAGCTTCGCCGATCAGATCAAGCGCACCGGCGACGTCATGGGCCGCCTGACGATCGAACACCAAGGCCGCGACATCGTCGCCATCGCCCATGGCGGCACCATCCGCGCCGCCCTTTCCATCGCCCTGAAGCTCGAGCCCGAACAGGGCATGGCGCTCAAGATCGATACCTTGTCGATCAGCATCCTCGAGCACGTCGAGGACGGCCTGTTGCGCGGCGCCGGGGGCGTGTGGCGGGTGTGCGGCGTCAACCAGCCGGTGTTTGGCGGACCGGAGGACTTAGCCTTGAACGCCAAGCCCCAGGCCCGGCTCCGGGCCCTGCCCCCGGTGACCCTTGTGTTGGGCGGCGGGCGCTCGGGCAAAAGCCGTTACGCCGAGGGCTTGGTGGAATTCCTGGCGCCGAGGATTTACCTGGCCACCGCCGAAGCCGGCGACGCGGAGATGGCGGCCCGTATCGAGGAACACAAACAACGCCGCGGCCCGGGCTGGGAAACCGTCGAGGAGCCGTTGGAACTCGCCGCCGCGCTGAAGGCCCATTCCGGCCGCCAGAAGCCGGTGCTGGTCGATTGCCTGACCCTGTGGATGTCGAACCTGATGGCGGCAGGGCGGGACGCCGAAGACGAAGTCCAGGCGCTGGTGGATTGTCTGGGCGGGCTGCCCGGGCCGGTGGTGCTGGTGTCGAACGAAGTCGGGATGGGGATTGTGCCTGACAATGCCCTCGCCCGCGCCTATATGGACAAAGCCGGTCGCATGAACCAGGCCGTGGCCGCCGCCGCCCAAAGGGTGGTGTCGGTCACCGCCGGGCTTGCGCAGGCAATAAAAGAAGCCGAATAGGCCGAAAGAAATATAGGGCGGGCTTTCCATGCATCAACTTGCCGCACAACCCGGCGCCATTGCCGACGGCTCGCCCCCCGTCCATCTGGACCAGAGCCCGGGCGACATCGTCGTCCTGTCGGCCGCCGATATGGAACTGGCGGCGCTGGCGCAGGCGCGGGCGAAATTAGACGCCGGGGATTTTCCCAGCCTCAGGCTGGCCAGCCTGCTGCACCTCGGCGACGACCATTCCGTCGATCATTACGCCGAAGACGTCATCGCCCACGCCAAGCTGGTCGTCGTCAGGCTTCTCGGCGGGCGCGGCTATTGGCCCCACGGCACCGACGAAATCGCCCGCATCTGCCGGGACCGGGACATCCCCGTGGCCTTCCTTCCCGGCGACGACCAGCCCGACCCCGAACTGGCGGCCCTGTCCACGGTCACCGCCGAGGCCCAGCACCGGCTGTGGCAATACGGGGTCCACGGGGGGCCGGAAAACGCCCTCGATTTCCTCAAATTCGCCGCCAGCCTCGCCGGTTTCGACGCCGAATGGCGCGAACCCCGGCCCCTGGTCCGGGCCGGGCTTTACTGGCCGGGATTGGAAACACCTGGCCTGGAAGCCGTCCGCGGGGCATGGAAGGCGGGCTCCCCGGTCGCGGCGCTGGTGTTCTACCGGGCCCTGGTTCAAGGCGGAAACCTGAAGGTCATCGACGCCCTGATCGACGGCTTGACGGAAAAGGGACTCAATCCGCTGCCGGTTTTCGTCGCCAGCCTCAGGGATCCGTTGGCGGCGGCGACCCTGGAGGAACTGCTGCGGGACGCGCCGCCCGACGTCATCCTCAACGCCACCGGGTTCGCCGTCTCGGTGCCCGGCATCAAGCGCACGCCGACGCCGTTCGACGTTACCGGCGACAAGGACCGGCCGGGCCCGGTGATCCTGCAAATCGTCTTTTCCGGCGGCAACGAACACGACTGGCGGCACGGCACCCGCGGCCTCGGCCCCCGGGACATCGCCATGAACGTGGCGCTGCCGGAAGTCGACGGCCGGATCATCAGCCGCGCCGTGTCGTTCAAGGGCTTGAAGCACCGCGATCCGCTGACCGAAACAGACATCGTCGAATACGAACCGGTCGCCGACCGCATCGAGTTCGTCTCGGAGATGGCCGCCAACTGGGCGGCGCTGCGGCTGAAACCGGCGGGCGAGCGCCGCATCGCCCTGGTGCTGGCCAATTATCCCAACCGCGACGGGCGGATCGGCAACGGCGTCGGCCTCGATACCCCCGCCGCCACCGTCAACGTGCTCAACGCGCTCAAGGAAAAAGGCTACGGCGTCACCGATATCCCCGCTGACGGCGCCGCCCTGATCGACCGCTTGGTGGCCGGGCCGACCAACGATTTCAAGGACCTGGCAAATCGTAACGTTTCCGAAACGTTATCGATGGCCGATTATCAACTGTTCCTGGCGGCGCTGCCGGAATCGGTGCGAAAGGCCGTCGACGACCGCTGGGGGGCGGCCGAGGAAGACCCGTTCTTCATCCCCGGCGGGGCCGATGGCGGAAGCTTCGCCGTCCCCGCGTTCCGACTGGGCAACGCCGCCGTCTGCCTGCAACCGGCGCGCGGCTATCATCTCGACCCCAAGGCCAGCTACCACGACCCGGACCTGGTGCCGCCGCACAACTATCTCGCCTTCCACGCCTGGCTGAGGCGGGGTTTCAGCGCCGACGCCGTGGTTCATATGGGCAAGCACGGAAACCTCGAATGGCTGCCCGGCAAGGCGATGGCGCTGTCGTCGGAATGCTTTCCCGAGGCGGCCCTGGGGCCGTTGCCCAACATCTATCCGTTCATCGTCAACGACCCCGGCGAAGGCACCCAGGCCAAGCGCCGCATGAGCGCCGTGATCGTCGATCATTTGACGCCGCCGTTGACGCGGGCCGAAAGCTACGGGCCGCTGCGCAATCTCGAGCAACTGGTCGATGAATATTACGAAGCCCAGGACCTCGATCCCCGCCGCCTCAAGGTCCTCAAGCACGACATCATGGAGCTGTGCCAGCAAACCGGCCTCGATCAGGACTGCGGTATCAGCGGCGGCGAGGCCGAGACCCAGGCCATCACCAAGCTCGACAATTACCTGTGCGAGCTGAAGGAAATGCAGATCCGGGACGGCCTGCACGTCTTCGGCGTCACCCCTGAAGGCCGGCTGCTGACCGACCTGCTGGTCGCCCTGGTCCGCATCCCCCGTATTGGCGCCGGGGATGAGGGCGAGGGGCAATCGCTGCTGCGCGCGCTGTGTTCGGACTTGAAGCTCGATTTCGATCCCCTGGATTGCCAGATGGGCGAAAAATGGACCGGCCCCCGGCCGCCGGCGCTGAAAGAAGCCGACGCCGAAGACACGCCGTGGCGCAGTGTCGGCGACACGGTGGAACGGCTGGAGGCGTTGTCGTCGGGGCTGGTTTCCGGTTCCCGCGCCGCCGATCCCGGATGGACGGCGACGCGCAAGGTTCTGGGTTATATCGAAAAATCCCTGCGCCCGGCGGTCGAACAATCCGGCGCCTCGGAGATCGAGGGCTTCCTGTGCGGCCTTTCGGGTTCGTTCGTCGAGCCCGGGCCGTCCGGCGCCCCGACCCGCGGCCGCCCCGATGTGCTGCCGACGGGACGCAACTTCTATTCCATCGATACCCGCACCGTGCCGACGCCGGCGGCCTGGAAACTGGGCTGGCAATCGGCGGGACTGCTGGCCGAGCGCTACAAACAGGACCACGGCGCCTGGCCCCGGGTGATGGCGATAAGCTGCTGGGGCACGTCCAACATGCGCACCGGCGGCGACGACATCGCGCAAGGACTGGCGCTGATGGGGGTCCAGCCCCAATGGGACACGGCGTCGCGGCGGGTGACCGGGTTCGAGGTCATGCCGGTGTCGGTCTTGGGAAGGCCCCGGGTCGACGTCATGCTCCGGGTGTCGGGGTTTTTCCGCGACGCCTTCCCCGGGCTCATCGACCTGTTCGATTCCGCCGCCCGCGCCGTCGCGGCGCTCGACGAAAGCCCGGAAGACAATCCCCTGGCCGAAAGGGTCGCCGCCGAGGTCCGGCGGCTGACCGCCGGCGGGCTCGACACGGACGAAGCCGAATTGCGCGCCGGGTACCGGGTCTTCGGTTCAAAACCGGGGGCCTATGGCGCCGGCCTGCAGGCGCTGATCGACGAGAAGGGCTGGCGGACGGACGAAGACCTGGCCCGCGCCTACATCGCCTGGGGCGGGTATGCGTATGGGGCGGGCGCCGAAGGCCAGGCCCAGCACAGTCTGTTCGAGACGCGGCTGAAAAAGGTCGAGGCCGTGGTCCACAACCAGGACAACCGGGAACACGATCTCCTGGATTCCGACGATTACTACCAGTTCGAAGGCGGCATGACGGTGGCGGTGCGGTCCCTATCCGGGGTGCAGCCTTCGGTTTATCACAACGACCACTCGCGGCCCGAACGGCCGCGCATCCATACCCTCGAGGAAGAGGTCGCCCGCGTGGTCCGGGCCCGGGTGGTCAACCCGAAATGGATCGAAGGCGTCATGCGGCACGGCTACAAGGGCGCCTTCGAGATGGCGGCGACGGTCGATTACATGTTCGCCTTCGCCGCCACCGCGCACTGTGTCCGCGACCACCACTTCGACGCCGTCTATGAGGCCTATCTGGGCGACGACACGGTGCTGGCGTTCCTGGAGGAGAACAACCCGGCGGCCTTGAAGGAAATGAGCCAGCGCCTGATCGAGGCCCAGGACCGCGGCCTGTGGCGGCCGCGGCTCAACAGCACGCACGAAAGGCTGGTGGCGCTGGCGGGTGCCGCCTGAGATAATTTGATAGGACGTGATCGCCCTGGAAAGACGCCGTTGGCCGCGGGGATGTTCCCTACCACATGGGGTAGATGTCGGAAGGGTCGTTTTTCTTCCGGCCGGCCGATTTCTTCTTGTTGATAACCATGGCGATAACGAAGCCGGCCACCAATATCGCCAGTCCACCCCAAAAAAACACGTTGTCCATCGGCGCCTTTCCTTTGCACTCTCTGATCTTCGGGGTCGGACCACTGGATCAGGGCGCGTTTATTATCGTGGCGCCGGTCCGCTCACAACGGCACGCCGGTCACCGGGGTAGGCTATAGCCGCGATCAGCCGGGGGCGCAATAACCGGGACCGGGAAAAGGGGAAAACTGGAAACCGATTCGATGGTCATAGTTCAAGACATCTGGAACGCCCTTGGCGGTCTGCTGCTGGTCATCCTGGCGATCGAGATCCTGCCGAATCTGTGGAAGGAAGTGAGCCGCCGAGTCCGATACGGCACCCAGCGCAAGGCCGACTATCGGGCGCTCGCCGACGCTTACGAAGGGGCGGACTGGGTGCGCCAATACTACGTCGACTTCTGGAGGCTGCGGATCGACTGGGCTCCCCACGTCGGCGGTCGGATGCGCCCATTCCAGGCCCCCGGCATTACCATCGACGAGGGCGGGCTGCGCCGCACCTGGGCGCCGGAAGGGAAGCGCGGCGGCGCGTCGGCCAAGCGCGTTTACGCCTTCGGCGGATCGACAATGTTAGGGGCAGGGGTGCGCGACGAGGAGACGGTACCGTCGCTCCTGGCCCAGAGGCTGGCTGACGCGGGCCACGATGTCGAGCTGGTCAACTACGGCCAACCGGCCTATACGGCGATCCAGTCCTTCATTACGTTCAGCGAGGAGATCGCGCGCGGCAACGTCCCCCATGTGGCGCTATTCCTCGACGGCCAAAACGAGGCCATCACCGCCGAACAGTCGGGCCGCGCGGGCACCGTGTTTAACGCCGACAGTCGGGCCGAGGAGTTAAACCTGCTGCAGCCGTGGCGGCGCGACGACCTGATCCGCCATGCTCTCCACGCGGTGCTGCCCCGAATCATGCGCCGCTACCAAACCCTGGAGGAGGCGATCAAGCCGGCGTCTCGGGACCAACCGGTGCTGACCGCCGAGAACATCGGTCCCCTGAGCCGCGAGGTCGCCCGGCGCTACCTAGACAACCTCCGTCATATCCGCGCCGTTGCCGAGGACAACGGTGTCCAGACGCTGTTTTTCTGGCAGCCGATTCTGTTTACCAAAAAGCACCTCACCGACCACGAGGCCCGCTATCAGCATGACGGCGCATCGGTGCCGGAGCTGCGCGCGCCGCTGTTCCGGGCCGTCTACGGGGCACTGACGTCGGACCCGGACTTCCGGTCGATGCCCGGGGCCGTGGACATCAGCGGGCTTTTCGACGACACCCCGGAGCCCCGGTTCATCGATCCCTTTCACCTGGCTGAAAAGGGCAACGCGGCGGTCGCCGAGGCCATGCTGCCCCACGTCGTCGCCGTCCTTGAGAAGTCCTGACGGAGGTTGCGCCGCCCGGGCGTTAGGCCCGCTTGGCGGCCAGGAAAACGAAGAAACCCGGGAAATACTGGCCGGCCGCCAACCGCTCGGCGGCGATTTCGGCGTAGCCTTGTTCCTCCCGGTAGAGCGCCTCCAAGGACTGGAACGGCTGGAACCGGTTGATTGACGTCGAGACCAAGGTCATGCCGCAGTCCTCGATCACCGGCACCATCTCCCGGAGCGTGTGTTGGGTTTCGTGAGGATGCAGCACTTGGTCGCGGAACCACGACGCAAGGTGCGTTTCCTCGGCAATTCGGCTGTCCAGTTCCCCGAAGCGGTCCCGCATCTCGTCCTCGCTCGCGCCGGCCGCCTCCATGGCCTGGAAATGATCGAGGAACGGCCGCCGGCCGGGCTGGTGATAAAGCCCGACCAGGAGATGCCCGCCGGGGGCGACGAAGTCCACGCACAGTCGCCTGACGGCGCCGACACAATCGGCCGTGTGGTGGAGGACGCCGAGGGAGACGACGAGCGGATAGGGGGCGTCCGGCGCCCACTGGAACAGATCAGCGACGAGAAATTGCGACTCCACCTCCAACGCCCGGGACACGGCGCGCGCCCGCTCCACCGCCACCGGGTTGAAGTCGATGCCAAGCGCCGGGCGCCGGTAGTGATAGGCGATGGCGTTGGTCAGCCAACCGGTGCCGCAGCCGATCTCGAGCACCCGCGCCGCCGGGTCTCGCAGCAGCGGCGGCAGCACGGAGTACGCGGCGATCGCATCCCGGGCCCGGATCTGCTGGGCGTGTTCGGCGACCGAATGGCGGTAGTTGAAGGGAAGCACCTTGTAGAATTCCAACACCGCCTGCCCGATGGGCGGTTGGTCCTGCATTCAACCCTCCCGCTTTGGCTCAGACCGATCGAAGGGCTGAGACTATCGGCATTGGCCGCCAAGGGGAAGCCGGGGGAATACCGGAAAGCCCCGCAGCGGGGCCTGTTGGCCCCGGCTCAGCAGCACGCACGAAAGGCTGGCGGCGCTGGCGGGTGCCGCCTGGGATAGGGGTACGATTAGGTCATCGACTCATAACGCAACGCCAGCGATGTCCGCTTTCGGGGGTAAAGCAGACATATATCACTAGGTGGCTGAATGTCCGCTTATAGCCAAAAGCGGACATTTGCCGCGTGCGGAAACCAGTTCCTTTCAGTAGGGGCCTTCGATCCAACCAGGGGTGGTCCGTGCTTCCAATCGGCCGATCAACTTGCTAACCGCCGAAGGCGTCAGGCGCGGTTCGCGGACCGCGGCGGAAAAGTTTCCGGCCTCCACCACGCGCACGAACACGGCCATTTCATTTTTGTTGTCCATGGCGCAACCCGTCAAATGGTGGCCGCCTATTTATGAATAAAATTCATTAAACTTAGTAAAAATAACAATATTATCAAACCCTAGGCAATGGATTATATCTTCCGGTGTTAGTTTGAAGGGTCGGTCGTTGATCACCGGCCCCCCCTCCAACGATTTGATAAAAAAGGACCTTTAAAATGCCCAAGGGCACCAAAACCCTGTTGAAACCGGCCCGGCTCGGACCCAACACGCTCAAAAACCGGATCGTCATGGCCCCCTTGACCCGTAACCGTGCCGGTGAGGGCAACGTGCCCCAGGCCATGAACGCCGAATACTACGCCCAACGGGCCTCGGCGGGCTTGATCATCACCGAGGGCTCCCAGGTGTCGCCCCAGGGAACCGGATACCCGGGAACGCCGGGCATCCACACCCCGGAACAGGTCAAGGGCTGGCAAAAGATCACCAAGGCCGTCCGCGACATGGGCGGGCATATTTTTCTGCAGCTTTGGCACGTCGGCCGCATATCCCATCCGTCCCTGCAGGAGGACGGCGAGCTTCCGGTGGCCCCTTCGGCCATCAGGCCCCGGGGCGAGGTTTTCACCCAAGAGGGGCTGAAGCCCTTCGTGACCCCCAGGGGCCTTGAAACCGGGGAAATCCCCGACATCGTCGGGCAGTTCCGCCGGGCCGCCGAGAACGCCATGATGGCCGGCTTCGACGGGGTCGAGATCCATGCGGCCAATGGCTATCTGTTGGACCAGTTCCTGCGCGACAGCACCAATTTCCGGACCGACCGCTACGGCGGCTCGAGGGCCAACCGGATGCGACTTCTGAACGAGGTCACCGAAATCGTGGCCGGTGTCTGGGGCGCCGACCGGGTGGGAGTCCGGCTGTCGCCGGTCAATTCCTTCAACGACATCTCCGATACCGACCCCGAGGCCACCTTCGGTTTCGTGGCCAGGGAACTCAACCGTTTCGGGCTGGCCTACCTGCATGTGGTCGAAACGGACGACATGACTGGCGGAAGCGCCGCCGATGGCTATGACACACGGGCGGCACGCGATAATTTTGCCGGTGTTTACATCGCCAATGGCGGATACGACCAGGACCGGGCCGAGGAAGCCCTGGCTTCCGGCGCCGCCGACCTGGTGGCCTTCGGCAAACCCTTCATCGCCAACCCGGACCTTCCAGAACGGTTTCGACGGGACGCGCCCCTCAACAAGGCCGACCCGGAATCATTCTACGGCGGCGACGCGCGCGGCTACACGGACTACCCGGCGCTGGTGGATGCCGCTTCACGAGCCCCTGAAATCACACCGCAACTTACACACGTTAGCCGTTAGAAAGGAGACATCCAGTGAACATTCAGGGCATCAAAACCCGACCCGACCCCTACGAGCCGTACTTGCTTTCGCAGGCGATCAAGTCTGGCCCGTTTGTATTCGTATCCGGACAGGCTGGCTACGACGACGATGGAAACATTGTCCAGGGAGGGTTTGCCGCACAAGGCGAACAAGCCTTCCACAACCTGAATCGCGCGTTAACCGCGGCAGGCAGTTCTTTAGAGAAAGTCGTGAAGGTCACCATCTTCGTCACCGACATGGACCAGTTCAGTCACGTGGTTGATTTGCGCAGAAAGCATTTTTCGGCGCCGTATCCGGCAGACAGCATCGTTGAGATTAAGGCGCTTTACACACCCGAGGCGATGATTGAAATCGAAGCGATCGCGATCGCCAGTGACTCAGCGGACTAACTAACGCACTAGCCCAAAGAAATTCCAGGCAGCAAGGCGATCCCCAATACCTCCCCCCAAAAAACTCAGGGCCGCGGCGCGGCCCCCTTTCCCCCCCCCGGCATCGTGATGAAGACCCATAATCGGCCAACGGTCAGGCCGGGGCCGTCTTCCGGCGCATGACGAAAACGTACAGCGCGCCGACGATCATCAGGTTGATGGCCCCGGCGATCGTTGCGTTGGCGTAGGAAGCCACATAAGACCCGCTCAGGTCGAAGAACAGCCCGCCCTGGTATCCGCCGATGCCCATGCCGACCCACGCCAGGAGGAAGACGACACCCGTTGCCACGCCGCGCATGTATAAAGGCGTCAGTTCCCTCACGCAGATGGTCAGGCCGGTCATCACACCGCCAAAGAAGAAGCCGAAAGCAACGGCAAGGACGTAAATCTCGGCGATTGAGTGCATCTGAACGAACCAGAAGATCAGCGCCGTCTGACCGAAAGAGGACAGCCAATAAGAGCGGATACCGCCGATATGGTCGGCCAGTTTTCCAAAGAAAATGCGTCCGAAAAATCCGGAAATGTAAATCAACAGGATCACGGCGGCGGCGTCTTCGGCGTCGAGGCCCGCGTCCTGGGCGAGGGCCACGGCGTGGACCATGGCCGTCCCCATGCAGGCGCAACAGAAAATCGACGCCACGCCGATCCAGGATACCGCAACCTTCGGCGGCAGGGGATAGGCCTCGTCATGTTCGGCCTGGCTGGCGGCGCGCGACGCGGTTCTGGCTTCCTCGAAGCCGGGCGGGTTTTTCACCAACAACGCCAGCGGCACCATCGCGACCAAGGTGACGAGGCCAAGGGTCGTGTAGGCGTCGCGCCAGCCGGAAGCAGCAATCATATAGCCGGAAAGGAAGGGGACGAAACCCTGCCCCAGCGCCCGCCCGGCGGTGGCGAGACCGATCGCCAGGCCCTTGTTGCGGTTGAACCAATGGCCGATATTGGCGAGCAGCGGCACGTCCAGGGACGAGGAACCGAAACCGCCCATCAGGCAGTAAAACAGGTAAAACTGCCAAAGCGACGACAGGGTGGAAAGCAGCAACAAGGAAACGCCGAGGCAGATCAACCCGCCAAACACCACCCGGCGCGTCGAATAGCGGTCCGACAGATAGCCCATGACGATGCCGCCGATCCCCATGGCCAGCGCGCCCGCCAAATAGCCGAACGCGGTTTCGCCACGCAGCCAGCCGAATTCGGCGGTCAGAGGGCTGAAAAACACTGAAATTGTGAGAAGCGGCCCATTGCCGAAAGCCATGCAAATGGCAGCGGCTGCCACCACCACCCAACCATACCCAGGGTCTTCCGATGGTTGGTGCTGACTTCGCAAACCTTTCGCCACGTTTGAAAATGGCGCCAAAGGCAGCGTACCTGTGCCGTGGAGCGAGGTCGTTTGAACTTGAGAATTGGCGTGGATCGTATTCATTGTGTCCCCTTCTTGGGTTGAGGTTGCAAAACCGGGCGTGGCTGCCCTGCTGCTTGCCGGCGTTATTTTTCGCCCGCGTTGGAACCAAATTACCAAGTGAGGACGTACCAATCCGCAACATGAAAGTTACGGATGCGTTACAGATCAAGATAAATCCGTAACTGAGGGAATTTTGGGAAAGATCGGGAAGGTACTTCTATGCGGTGAATATGTGGTCGGGGGCAGGTGCGATTCGGATGGGATCAGACCCCCTTCGACTGGGCGAAGAGCTCCCGGATCGGCTTGGACTGCAGGAAGCCCTCACGAAGCTCCGGATTGGTGAGGCCATTTGCGATCCCCTCGATGACCTTGACCGCGTTGCGGTATTGGGTCTTGGCCAGCTTGGCCTTGCCCCGCTCTTTATACAGGTCACCCAGGGCCTGATGGGATTTCCATATTTCGGTTGGATTTTCCAACTGTAATGCCCGCTCAAGAGCAAGCTTCACTTCGGCTTCTGCATCCTCAGGCTGGCCCTGTGATAATAGAAGCGCTCCCCTCAGTCGGTTTGCGCGTACCTGGTGCTTTTTGAAAGGGAATAATTCGGTGTAACCCTGGGCTTCAAGTTCCGCAAGAAAAGCCTCGGTTTTTTTGGGTTTCTCCAAGCGGAGCCAAATTTCGCCCAGTGTGATCAGGCAGCGGGGTTTCCAACGTGTCTGGGCCATGAAGTAAACATCTTTTCCTGCATTCTGGTAAACGGTTTCCAGGTATCCCTTGGCAGTATCGAGGTCTCCTTGGATCATATGAATGTCGGCCAGATTGAGTCGGGCAAAAGAATCGATTTCAAATAGGGTGCGGGTTTCCGCCCCCTGCAGGTTATCCGCGTCAGCCAACGCCGCCTGCAACGCCTCGATATTGTCTTTCTTGGCCCTGCGAAACGCCGCCGATCTCGCCTTGATCTCGCGCAGTATCGAGAGGGCCGCTTCCTTCTGGGTGGCGTTCAATTCGTAGTCTTTGATAAACTTCTGGACGTACACATCGAACTGATTGTCCAGCCGCTCGGCGTCCTTCCCCTTCTCCTTCGTCTTTTTCGT